>CAZMRM010000142.1:0-8579 GCA_964568515.1 uncultured Chitinophaga sp.
CTGGAATACGGCGAATACATGGACAACGGATCCTGCAGGAACTACCTTATTATCACCTGCTATTCCGGCTAACTCCGATCAGGTTGTTATTCTTGCCGGAAGAACCGTGACCCTTACCGCCAATGTTTCAACAACCGGTCACAGTATCAATATTAATAATGGAGGTATTCTCGATCTTTCAACCTATACTATTACTACTATTTCTTTATTGGAAGGTGAAGGGACCTTAAGTATCGGAGCATCTTATTTTCCTGCAGTTACAACGAATAGTTTTATTACAACAGCCGGTGGAACGGTGGAGTACTATAATTTTGGTGCGCCAACAACTTTACCGGCAGTACCAACAATTTATTATGGATTGACATTGTCCAATTCTACAAATACGAATTACACGATGAATCTGGGATCTGCATTGACAGTACTTGGTAACTTCAATTTATCTGCTACCGGAACAGGTACACTTACATTTGGTATTGGTAATGATGTATCCACCATACGCAGCTTGATCTTTAATGGAAACGTCATGGTCGGAACCAATTGTACCATGTCCGTGAGCTCTGTATCCACAGCATTGCACAGCATAACCATGTCCGGTGACTTCACCATTAATGGAACCGTAGATCTTACAAAAAATGCCGATTATGCATCCAATACATTAGGTGCAGCTTCGCTGACTTTTATGGGTTTAAGCGATAATACCGTTAGCATCAATAACAGCAATACAAGCTTTTACAGTTTTACAGTAAGCAAAGGAGTGGACCAAACATTTATATTAAGTGTAATTGCTTCGGTTGCAACATCACCTTTTGATGGGAAAAGCGTAAATGAAATGGTGACATTGAATTTCGGAACATTAAGAATTGGTGCCAACATCACCGTTCCTCAATTGAATGCATCCGGTAATTATGATTTAAGCACTGGCCAAACAGTTTATGCCGGATTATGGATAGATGGAGCTACAGTTACATTGGGAGGTTCAGCGCTTGTTGTTTATGGTAAATTCAGAATTACTTCAGGAACCTTTACAATCAATAATGGACAATCCTGTATTGTAACCCGGGGACCGGGCGAAATTTTAATCGAGGGCGGAACAATTAATATTTATTCGTTCCGTGTATCCTCGGCAGTATTAGGCACAGGTACCTATACACAAACAGAAGGAACGGTAAATTTAAGTGGTCTCCAGCTTTCAAGTGGTTATCCTGCTTTTTGCTGGCCATATCCTGCTACCACATTTATTATGACAGGAGGTATTCTGAATATTTCCAACCCTGGGGGAAATGCTGCTGCAGCAAATGGAGGGATCATGATCGGTTCATCCTCCTATAATGTAACAGGAGGTATAATCAATATCACCATACCAAGTTCAGCAACCAATTTTAATATTAATTCAACAGTACCTTTTTGGGATGTGACTATTCAGCAGTTAGGTGCCGGTACTGGAAATGTAACAATCGGCAATCAACCTAATAGTGTAGGAAATGGTATTGCAGATCCGGCTTTGGCCAAACCGTTTACTGTTTTACACGACCTGACGTTGATTACCGGAAATACGATTGCATTGGATGCAACGACAAACATTCATCAGAACGTAACGGTAGGTGGAAATTTTAATATACAAGCCGGCACAAGCTACATACCTGGCACGAATGTGACAACATTCAATGGCAATGGTAATCAATTATTTTCCATTGCCGGATCCATTGCCTCCGGATTAAATTACATGACAGTCAATAAACCAGGTGGTACTTTAACGCTTGCAGGAAATGTGACTGTTCTGGCAGATCTTACGATCGCCTCAGGAACATTTGCTGATGGAGGTAACACCATCGATGTAAAAGGAAATGTTATAAATTCAGGAACGCATACAGGTGCCGGTGCCATTCAGTTATCATCTTCTGCAGCAACACAAACCATTTCGGGAACAAATGGTGTATTCAGTAATCTCCGGCTAAACAATACGTATAATACGTCAGGAGCCACCATGATTTTTCTGACGAATAATACAACCGTTAATGGAACATTAACATTAAACCAGGATAACCTGTTTGATATTGGTACAAACAATCTTTCTCTCGGAGCCAATGCAACTATTGCCGGTGCTGTAGGTACAAATCGATATATAAAAACCTCTGGACAATCCTCTGATGGCGGTATCACAAAATTATTTTCTGCTTTGGCACTTAATTTCACTTATCCTTTTGGTACCAATGCAGCACCTGATTATACACCAGCCACTATCATACTCGGTGGAACAAATCCAACAAATTTTGGTAGTATTACCATTCGTCCGGTATCCACAGAGAGTGCACTTACAACTGCAACAGGGGTGGCACTTAATTACTATTGGAAAACAACCAGTTCGGGTTTTACATTGCACCCTTTAACTACAGTAACCCATACGTATAAATATTTGGATGCAGATATTGCTGCTACCGAAGCGGAATACGTAGCTGGTAGATATAATCCTTCAACAGTCAACTGGACAAAAGGTACAACCTCGGATGTAAATACGGGTACCAACACCATTACCTTTAATGCAACAAATTTTGGTGCTGTGATCGATGGAGAATATACAGCCGGAGATGATAGTCCTAGTGGCCCTTTCAATGCGATACGCGTGTTTTACAGTTTAAATGGTGGCGGATTTGATTATAATAATACTGCCGGTACATCCTGGTCGCTTGCCAGTCATACTGGTATTGCCACAGCACTTATTCCCACAGTAAACGATGTTGTTGAAATAGGGGATGTTACTTATTCCAATCATAATATGGTCATTAATGCCAATGGAGCACTGGCAGGTGTTTTAAAAATTGCATCCGGATGTACACTCACTATCGGAACCACTGTCGGTCATAATTTTGGTGTTTACTCCACTCCGCCCTCCGGAAATGGCACCATCAGGATCGCATCGGCAACTGTACCGGCAGGGGATTTTGTTGACTTTTTAGGAACATCCGGTGGAACATACGAATTTTATGGAACATCCTATACTTTACCTTCAACTGCAACTTACAAAAATCTGGTGCTTAATCCGGATGCAGGTGCCATACTGACGATGCCCAATACGGGTGTCACCGTATACGGTAACATGACTGTTAAGCAGGAGGGAGCCACAGGAACTACCTATTTAAATACTTCTGTTACTTCAAGAGCAGTTTCCATAGGAGGAGATCTTTCCATTACAGGTGGGGTATTGGAATTCAGAAATGGAAGTGTTTCTGCATTGACAATTGCCGGAAATGTTTCGGTTTCTTCAGGTGCTATTTTCAGGGTTGATAATAGTGCAGCCGTTACACATACATTATCTATTGGTGGAAGCCTTATAAATGATGGAACATTTGACTTGAGTACTGCCGGTAGTGATTGTAATGTAACTTTTACAGGAACTACTGCCACATCTGTTTCGGGTACTGGTGCAATAACCGATTTTAATATTTTAACTGTTGATAAAGGAAGCTCGCAAACTCCTGTTTTAACAGTTAGTTCAACAGCATTTACATTATCCGGTAACGAACCTTCACTGGTGCTCACTAACGGAACATTTAAACTAAACAGTGCTGTAACCATTGCTCCCACCACTAATGCTTTTACAATCCCTGCTACTGCCTGTATGTCAATAAATGGTGGTACGGTAAATCTTTCAACAGCAGCTTCTGATGCTGCAGATTTATATCTGAATGGTAAACTGGAAATTTTGGCGGGTACACTCAATGTAGGAAACCCCTTAAATAATAATAACAACGATATTGAATATTTTGCAACCGGCTTACCTGAAATCGATATTCAAGGTACTGGTGCATTAAATGTAAATGGTCAAATAAGAAGAAGTTTGGCAATTGTAACAGGTGTATTGAGTTATAAACAATCAGGTTCAAGTGTTGTATTAATTCGTGGACGTAATTTATTAGCCACAAGAGCAAAATTGGAAATTGCCAATTCAGGAAGTATTTTCAATATGTCGGGTACCTCTTTACTCAATATACAATCAGGTGGTGGAACTACATTCTTTGACTTATACCTTTATCCGGGCGCTTCTTCGATTACAGGCGGTACCATTCAAATGGGAAACTCCAATACCGCAACTTCGCAAATCTTTAAATTAAGCTCCACAGTGCCATTATACAATTTAACGGTAAACACTACAAATGCTCCAACCACACAACTTATTTCTTTTGGGTTAACACTTAAAAACAATTTAGTAATTGAAGCAGGTGCTGTCTTTAATGCAAACAGTTTGGATGTTAATATCGGTGGCGACTTAATAAATAACAATGTGACTACGGCAACAAATGTAACACAGGGTGGTTATCGACCGGGATCAAATTCTCAGACTACAACATTTAACAGTACAACTGCAAATCAAAGCATTGCCGGAGTTGGTACCAACCGTACGCATTTTGGAAATCTGATCATCAATAATACATTTGGAGATGTAACATTGGCATCAAATACAGCTTTAACCGTTAATGGAACGCTTACCCTTACCAGCGGCACACTTGCAGATGGTGGAAATACAATCGTAGCACTTGGTAATGTTTCCAATTCTGCAGTACACACTGGTGCCGGCTCCATTACCTTAGGAATAGGCGGAGCCACCATGCATATCATTTCAGGAAACGGAAATGGTATTTTCGGAAATTTAATGCTTAACGCTACATCCGGTGTTAGTGTTTCTGCGAATACAACAATCAATGGAATGCTTACATTTTCTGTCAATGGTCTTTTGTACATTGATAATAAATTACTGACACTTGGACCGGCATCAGGTATTTCCGGTGCTTCCTCTTTACGATATATTAAAACCAATGGCACACTTTCCGATGCCGGAATAACAAAGATATATCCGACGGGTGCATCCGACTTTACATTTGCGATAGGAGTTGCTGGTAAATATACACCTGTGCGATACAATGTAACTGCAAATACGGATATCACGGGCGGAACAATAACTATTAAACCGGTTAATACAAGGCATCCGACTACTACGGATGCAGGTAACCTGGAATTAAAGTATTATTGGAATGTAGCAAGTACCGGGTTTGCCAGTGGCCTGGTTGTGACCCATGTCTATAATTACATCAATGCAGATGTAAGTGGTACAGAAACCAATTATGTAGCCGGCCGATTCTTTAGTGGTGGCTGGAACACGGTTCCGGAAGCAGCTACATCGGTTACGCCTGCGTCTGATTATTTTACATTCACAGGGAAAGACTACATAGTAGGTGATTACACAACCGGTGAAGCTTCCGAATTTCAAACCATTCGTACATATTACAGCTTAGCATCCGGTAACTGGGATAATCCGGGAGCAAATATATGGTCGTATTCATCCGGTGGTGCAGCGGTTTCAGGTTCACCATCGGGTAATCCTGTTGTAATAGAGCCGGGTCATATAATTACAGTGAGTACCGATTCCAAATCTGCAGTGTCAGTTACCTTTACCAGCAGCACCGGAGTGCTGAATCTGGGATCTACTATCGGACATAACTTCGGAACAGTTGCAGGTACCGGAACCATCCGGCAAACCGCAACAGCTGGTGGTGCCTATGTATTTCCAGCCGGTGTTTTTACATCTTTTATGACCGCATCCAACGGAACATTTGAATTTGGAGGAAATACCAACGGAACTTTGTCTTCACAAGGTACTTTTAATAACATTATTTTTACCGGATCCGGAACAAAAACCATTGCTGCAGATATGACGATCAATGGTAACCTCATTATTTCTGACGGTGTGTTGAGAAATAATACCAACAACAAAAATATCAACCTTAAAGGAAACTGGGTAAACAATGCAGGAAGCAGCGGGTTTATATGTGGTACAGGAACCACGACATTTAATGGCAGTATCGCACAACAAATTACAAACAATGAAGGTGAAACATTTAATAATTTAATGATATCAAATAGCTCCGGAAATATAACATTAAATAATAATGTAAATGTGAATGGTACATTAAACATAACAAATGGAAAAGTGCTATTAGGTGCAAGTAATTTAACCATTGTAAGCGGAAACGCAATCACCGGCTATAATTCTGCAAACTATATTGTTACAAATGGTACCGGCACCTTGAGAATAAACAATGTAACAACAGCCAGGATATTTCCTGTGGGAAAGAGCATATCGAGTTATACACCTGCAACAATTTCCAATACAACAGGTACAGGAGATCAGTTTAGTGTAAGAGTTGCGAATGATATAAGGAAACAAGGTACAACAGGAGCCGTTGTTACGGCTGATGCTGTAGGACAAACATGGTTCATTGATGAAGCTGTTGCCGGTGGTTCCATTGTCACATTAACCCTGCAATGGAATGCTACGGATGAATTATCCGGATTTAACAGAACAGATTGTCATATCAGTCATTTCATCAATGGGCAATGGGATGAATCAACAGCTGTTGTTGCTTCCGGCTCTAATCCTTATACTATCAGCCGGACCGGAATCACTTCTTTCTCACCTTTTGCTGTAGAGGAAAGAAGTTCACATCCATTACCGGTTCAGCTTTTATTTTTTCACGCAACATTGAACAGTGATAAAAAAGTGGATCTGAATTGGGCCACCGTTTCCGAAACCAATAACCATTATTTTACAATCGAGAGAACAAAAGATGGGTTCACTTTTGAAGTGCTGGGTAAAATTGACGGAGCAGGAAACAGTATTTCCAGAATAGATTACACAAGCATAGATGATCACCCCTACAGCAGTATATCCTACTACCGCTTGAAACAAACAGATTACGACGGACAATTCAACTATTCCGGCTTAATTGAAATTGATAATTCAAATGGAGGGCATAATTATTTAAATGTTTATCCGAATCCCTCGTTGGATGGAACTTTTAATATTCATATCGAAGGAAACCAGTCGGATGTTATCTCGATCAATGTTATTGATCTTCTTGGTAAAAAAGTGTATTCCAAAGAAATGATCCTGCACAATGATGGTGGGGAAGTAATAGCCGTGACCTCTTTACAAGAGCTTTCACCGGGACTTTATCAGGTAATAGTAATCAGCAGGGACAAAAAGTATACAGGTAAAGTAGTGATCCGATAAATCTAAACAATCTGTACGATAATCGTTTCGGCAACCTTTCCGCTGATTAAAATTTCTTTTTTGTGACATAGTAATAAAATGGATCCATCAAAATCTTCGATGGATTTAATTTGAATGGAAGTACCGATAAGAAGCTGATGTTTTTCAGGAACCTGAGAAATACCGGTGAATGATTCGTTACTCCCATAATTTTATAACAATTTTTAATTTTACTCTCCGAAAGCCGGATAAAATTACTTGCTTGTATTTTTCCTTTTTCATCAGGAATAGGGTCTCCATGTGGATCGTATACAGGGTTCCCTAAAATGGATGACAATTTACGGATCAGTTTATCATTTTGTATGTGCTCAAGTTCCTCTGCTATTTCATGCACCTCATCCCATCCAAAACCCAACTCCTTTACGAGATAGGTTTCCCAGATACGATGTTTTCTTACGATATTCAAGGCTATTTTTGCACCTGTCCCTGTGAGTCGTGTACCATACGATTTTTCATAAATCACATATTTTAATTCATGTAATTTTCTGAGGCCCTCTGTTACGGTTGCTGGACTTAGGTCTAGTTTATCCGCTAATGCTTTATTGGATACAAGCAGTGTATTATCTGAAGATAGGTTGTAAATGGTCTTGAGATAATTTTCAATAGTTTCGTTTCTCATGAAAAATTAATTTGGTATACCAAAAATAATAATTTAAAATACATAAAATAGAAAGAGATTTGTACAAAATTATAAAATAAATGAAAAAAACAGGAGTAACATTCTTACTATTGGTAATGATAATTTTTGGATGCAAGAAGATCATGCCTCCCGAACCTGATAATGATGAACTGTTGGATGGTCCGGTAGAAGGATTGACCCAGGAAGAGATAAAACAATTTCTGAATGGAGATGTTTCTTTTAATGATGAGATTTTTACACCTGCAACAGGATTAGGACCTTACTTTGTTTCCAACTCTTGTGGCAGTTGTCATGCAGGCGATGGGAAAGGACATCCGTTTACAACTTTAACAAGATTCGGACAATCGGATAGTACTGGTAATCAATACCTGAATCATGGTGCCCCACAATTACAAAATCGTGCGATCCCAGGGTATATTCCTGAAGTATTACCACAAGGAGCCACTTTTACTAAAATTTTACCTCCTGCAAATACAGGTTTAGGATTTTTGGATGCAGTAAGCGATGCAGACATACTGGCGATGGCTGATCCATACGATTCTGATGGGGATGGTATTTCAGGAACACCCAACTGGATCACCGTCCCGTCCTACTGTAAACTAAGGGAAGGCAGCATTTCCATAAATGGAAGATATATTGGACGATATGGCAAAAAAGCAGGAGTCTATGATCTGTTGCAACAAACCGCCAATGCCTATAATCAGGATATGGGCATCAACTCCTCGTTTGAAAGCACGGACACCTATTCAGGATTAGAAGTGGATCCTGAAGTAAGTAATACCACCATTCACAATGTTGTTTTTTATTTGAAAACACTGAAAGCACCACTGCAAC
>CAZMRM010000142.1:8589-9236 GCA_964568515.1 uncultured Chitinophaga sp.
CCGGATAATGAAAAGGGAAAACGGGTGTTTGTGGAAATTGGTTGTAACAAATGTCATAAAGAAGAATTGAACACCGGCCATTCTCCCATTAAGGCATTGGCTTTTAAAACATTTTATCCATACACGGATTTATTGATGCATGATATGGGTACTGCACTCGATGATCAGTACACCGAAGGAAATGCAAAGACTTATGAATGGAGAACTCCCGCGTTATGGGGATTGGGCCTGTCTAAAAATTCACAAGGCGGACAGTATTTCTTGATGCATGATGGAAGAGCAAAATCCATAGAAGAGGCTATACTGCTACACGGAGGAGAGGCACATGCTTCCAGTAACCGGTATCAAAGCCTCAGTGAAACAGAAAAAAAACAATTAATTAAATTTTTAGAAAGTCTTTAAATGAATCGGAGAACCTTTATCGAATCGGCATGCCTTGTTTGTGCAGGTGTGAGTATTCTGCCCTTTTTGCCATCTTGCATTACCAATAAGTTTATAACTGAATACACCACGGATACCAAAAAAATAACAGTTAAAAAATCTGTTTTTACTACTTTAAAGAAAGAACAAACCATTCAACAAAAATTTGTTTTAATTAAACCCGGGAATTTTGCATTTCCTGTTGCCATCTATAAAATAGAGAATGA
>CAZMRM010000143.1:0-9223 GCA_964568515.1 uncultured Chitinophaga sp.
CCAATTCAGATTGCCTGTTCCGGTTGCTGTTAATTTAATAGTACCAGGACCACAACGTTCAACACCTGTTGCTGTTGGTGGTGTCATCAGGTTTACTTTTATATATGAAGTCTTTGTTTCATCATCCTTGCCATTGGCATTGGTAGCAGTCAATTTAACGGTGTATGTTCCGCTTGCGGTATAGGTATGAGTCGGATCTTTAACTGTTGATGTTCCGCCATCACCAAAATCCCATGCCCAGCTTGTTGGATTGCTGCTGGATTTATCTGTAAATTTTATAATACCATCACAGGAAGTTACTGTATTAGCAGAAAAATCAGCTACCGGAGCCACAGCACAATTTAATTTTGCACCAACTCCTATAGCATACCACGCATCACCGGTTGACAAATACTCCTGCGAACACTCACCATATAAATCTTTTGCAGCTTTTAAAGCACCGGTACGGGCAGCAGCATAATTAGAGCTTGATGTCAGGTTACTAAGCAGGTTTCTTAATGCAATCTTTGCAGCTTTTTCTATACCGATACCTGTTACATTGTAAGCACTTCCTATATCATTAGTGCCCTGTGCACCTTTTACAAGGATATAAAACCATCTGTTTTGTACGCCGCTATTGTAATGTACACCACCATTGTCACCGGTTCCCGTATACCATTGTTGTCCTTTATAGGTGTCCGGTTGCTGATGAGATTTAGGGTTTTGCATGTTTCTTAAAGCACCTACATCTTCCCCGATGTCCCAGTTAGCACTATTAGGCTTTGCATAAAATTCCACACAAGTGCCAAAAATATCACTAAAGGACTCGTTCAATGCACCTGATTCGTTTTGATATATCAAACCTGCTGACCTTTCGGTAACACCATGTGTCATTTCGTGGCCACCAATATCCACTGCGGTAAGAGGCGTACGGTTTCCATTGCCATCTCCATAGGCCATGTATTGTCCATTCCAGTATGCGTTGAAAAGGTTATTATCATAATGCACATAATTGATCAGTTTAAATCCTGCGTTATCAATGCTGTTTCTGTTGTGCACCTTCATGTAATAGTCATAAGTCATTTCAGTTGCCCAGTGTGCATCAGTTGCTGCATTATCCACACCTGCAAGTTGCCAGGTGGTACTTGAATTGGTAAAATCGGTAGCGCCTCCTACACTTTTGGAATTTTTACAATTCATTGTTTGAATACCGTTCCCTCTGCCGCTTTCTCTTAAGCGGTAAGAAGAACCGTTCTGGTCTGTTATAATTTTCTGGGTTCCGCTATAACGGGTATAAGCGGTTGCCTCCACATCTGCATTATGTAACAACTCTTCTCTTCCAATGATCTCACCTGTTTTGGCATCTACATAAATATGGGCCCTGCTTAGCGGTTCAGCCGCAAAAATATTGAATTGATATGCCAGACGAAAATCTCCCTTTGCATGGTCGTTATTTGCAGCGTAAATTACCAGTTTCCCCTTGGGATCATAATTATAATTCGGATCTTCAAAGGCTTCGCGCATCAGTGCAATCTCTTCCTTGTCTTCCCATTTGTATTTTTTTGCACCTACAAATGCGATTGCTGTTGACAAAGCTGTGGCTTCACTTAATGAAGCAGTCACTGAAACATTTTCATTTACATCAAAAATTTTTCCGGAGATATAATCCAGCAATCCTCCCTTTTGATGCGCAATGTACTGTGCCCCCTGAACTGGAATTTCTTTAAATGTTTGCTGGTACCTGATGTGAGTGAACCCGATGTCATCATTTTCTTTTTGATAGCTAACCAGGTTTTCATAAGGTTTAAGAGCCAACACTTCTTTCATCATTTCAACCGGGTTCGTTACAGCCAGTCTGAAGTTAGCAGAAGAAGTGTTGAATTCAACAAATGTCGGCCTTGCTACACCCTCTGAATATTCAATCCATCGAGCGCTTTGTATTTTTTGCTCTGCTTCCTTACCCAAAAAAGTCTGAGCATAGGAACCGAAAGCACAAAATACCGACATTGAAACAAGTAGTAATTTTGTTTTTTTCATGGTGATCTAAATTGTTGTTTGATTAATTGATTGATTTTATTTGCGGTTTTTGAGATTTCAAGGGATGAAAAAAAATTTTAAAGGTTATATTTATATCTCTTATTTCTTAACCTTTTTACCAATGATTTAAGGGGGAGGATCATTAAAAAATGAAGTAAAAATGTTATTCTATAAAATTCTGTTTTTAGTTTATCTTAATTTAAGGTTCATGAATTTAGTGAGAAAAAAGGAATTTTCCAAATTAATGAATGGAATTAATGTATGTGAATCAATGACTTAAGTTGGAAATGAAATAAATGATTTAGTTTTCAAAACAAATTACCTGGCATCACAACTTGTTGTTTTTCAGTAAATTATTATGTATTTTTTTTAGTATTCAAAAGCATAAAAAACACCAATAATCCGTTGTTAGAAAGTTTTCAAAGTATAGGATATTTTATTTTGTGTGTGATTTTTTCCGCATATTACTCCTCACCTGACTGAAAGCCTAATGAATAAAATTCTTAATAAATTACTTGTCCCCAATAATCATATCCATCATAAGGTTATAGCTCCCCCTTTATGAACAATTATCTACATATGATATTTGACTGCTGCATCAAAACTATTGATATTGTTGATGAATCATAGTTGGAATAATTTTTATAAGTTTTGGTGAACTATTTTTAAACTTATCCTTTATGAAAAAATATATCTACCTCGGCATTTTGCCTGTTGTAATCATTCATTTTTGCTCCTGTTCCTCCGGTAACCATAAACACAATGGCAGCAATGGAGCTGATTCAACAAAAAATGTTTCTTCACATTCTGATTCTTCCGTAACGATTGTTAAACAAGAAGTCAATCTGCCGGCGCCTTACGATACCAAATCAGTCATGCATTTCAGTAAAGTGGTGGAATGGCCTGAAAATTTAACACCTATAGCCCCCACCGGTTTCAAAGTCAATAAATTTGCTGAAGAGCTGCAGAATCCACGTTGGATTTATGTGTTACCAAATGGAGATGTGCTGGTGGCAGAAACGAAAAAAGAAGAAAAAGGGCTGGTGAAATTAGCAGCAAAAGTAACCGGTATCGGCAAGACACATAATGATAAAACAGTGAATCTTAATCGTATCAGTTTATTCCGAGATACGGATAAAGATGGAAAGGCTGATCAGAAAACGGTATTCTTAGAAAATTTAAATTTACCTTTCGGTATGGTATTGATCAACAATTATTTTTATGTTGCCAATACAGACGGACTTTGGCGCTTTCCATACAAAAAAGGAGAAACCAGCATTAAAGACAAAGGTACACGACTGGTAAATTTTCCTCCGGAAGGGCGTCATTGGACAAGAAGTTTAATTGCCAATAAAGCAGGTACCAAGTTGTATATAGGAATTGGTTCATCGTCGAATGCAGCCGAAAATGGAATTGAACAAGAAATGGACAGCGCTTGCATCATGGAAGTAAACCCGGATGGATCGGATTATCATGTTTATGCTTCCGGATTAAGAAATCCGGTGGGAATGGATTGGTTTCCCGGTACAAATACCTTATGGACAGCAGTAAATGAACGGGATGAATTGGGTGATGAGCTTGTTCCTGATTATCTGACAAGTGTGAAAGAAGGCGGATTTTATGGTTGGCCCTACTCCTATTTCGGTCAGCATGAAGATCCCAGAATCAAAGAAAAAGAGAAACGGCCCGATCTGGTAAAAAAAGCCATTGTTCCGGATATACCATTGGGATCACACACTGCATCATTGGGTCTGGCATTTTATACAAAAAATGCTTTTCCGGAAAAATATAAAAACGGTGCTTTTATAGGGCAGCATGGCTCTTGGAATCGTTCCGTTTTTTCAGGGTATCAGGTAGCCTTTATTCCTTTTAGTGGAAACAATGCCGGTAAAATAGAACCGTTTTTAACCGGATTTATAAAAGATGAAGAGAAAAAAGAAGTGTATGGAAGACCGGTTGGTGTGGTTACATTAGAAGATGGCTCTATCCTGGTTGCTGATGATGGAGGCAATACTATTTGGAGAGTTTCCTATTCAAAATAATGTAAGTAGACCTATGATTAAAAAAATTACTGTTACTCTATTTTTAACATTATTAATTAATAATTTAATTTACTGTCAATCAGTTGACTCTATTAAATTAAATGAAGTATCAGTTAATTCATATTTTAGTAACAGGCCACTTCTTCGGTTACCATCATCTGCCAGTGTGATTGATGAAAAATCGATCGGTAAACAAGCTGGTCAATCGTTGGTTCCGGTCATGAATACTATTCCGGGGGTACGAATGGAAGAACGCTCTCCTGGAAGTTACCGGCTCTCTTTAAGAGGCAGTTTACTTCGCTCACCTTTTGGGATCAGGAACTTGAAAATATACCTTGAAGATTTTCCATTAACAGATGCAGGTGGAAACACCTATTTAAATTTGCTGGATCTAAATACAATTCGTTCCATAGAAATTTTAAAAGGGCCTGACGGCAGCTTATTTGGTGCAAATTCGGGAGGGGTTGTACGCATAAACACATTATCATCTGATTCCGTGAACGAAGTGTTTGCTGGTATCGGAGCAGGATCTTACGGAGCATTCAATGAATACGTCTCTGTTAAACAGCAGTTTAAGAATAATACATTTACTTTAAGTGAAGGCTGGCAACGGTCTGATGGTTATAGAGATAATAGTAAATTAGATAGAAAATACATTCAGTTAAGCGATCAGTTTCGTTATCTAAAAGCAGCAAAGCTCACCTTACTTTTATTTTATTCCAGGCTCTATTATCAAACACCGGGTGGTCTTACATGGCAGCAGTGGACAGATGCACCTTCATCCTCCCGACCTCCTACTCCATTTGTGCGTGGAGCGAAAGAACAGCAGGCAGCCATCTATAATTCTACCTTTTATACCGGAATTGCCAATGAAATTAAAATCAATCGTTATTGGAGCCATGTAGCAGCACTTTTCGGATCCTATACGGATTTTGAAAATCCTTTTATTACCAATTATGAGATAAGGAGAGAGAACACACTGGGTGCACGCACCTGGTTTCAGGCAAGCAATAATCAGGAAGGAGACATCCTGGTTAAATTTCATGTGGGTTTGGAAGTAGCCCGGACATATTCCAATATCAAAAATTACGACAATAATTTTGGACAAACAGGATTATCGCAAAAATTTGATAAATTATATGCAAATCAGTCATTTATATTTAATCATTTGATGTTTGACTTCTATAATAAATGGATCCTGGATGGAGGACTGAGCATCAACTTTAATCGATACTCATTTCAAACAACTTTGCCTACAGAAACACCGCTTGATGCGAAGATTTTTACACCTCAGGTAATGCCAAAAGCTGGTATTTCTTATCAGGCATCTCCCTTGTTTGCATTCAGGGCTTCAGTTAGTAAAGGTTATTCAACTCCTACTCTTTCCGAAATTCGCTCATCCGACAACCAGATTAACACCGCTTTACAACCTGAAAACGGATGGAATTATGAAGCCGGTCTAAGATTTCGGTCTGCTAACAACTTTATATGGTGGGACCTGACTTGTTTTTATTATAAACTATCCAGTGCCATAGTAAGACGAGTGAATGAGATGGGACAAGAATATTTTATCAATGCAGGTGGAACAAAACAAACAGGTATGGAATCACAGCTTCAACTGCAATTGATTTCTGAACGTTCAACCCATTTTATCCGAAAAATACAAATCGATAATTCTTTGACTTACAGTATTTTTAAATTTGATAATTATAGTATGGATTCAATCAACTATTCTGAAAATAAAATGACAGGTGTTCCTGCATTTATTGGAATTTCCGGACTTACGATCGGTTTTCCTCAACAGATATATTTGTTTATACAACACAATTATACATCATCTATTTTTCTGAATGATGCCAATACGGTTTCTGCTGATCCTTATCATCTGCTGCTGTTAAAAGCAGGCTGGAAATTCATCAACAAACCACATGTGAAGGTGGAGGTTGCAGCTGGAGTTGATAATTTATTAAATGAGAAATACAGCCTTGGAAATGATTTAAACGCAGTGGGGGGAAGATATTTCAATGCAGCCATGCCACGTAATTATTTCTGTAAACTACTCATGAAATGGCATTAATGCAAGGAATTAATAAATTGCGTCAGTTCTACTGTATTAAAGATATAGTGAGGATGTACCTGTTTGATTACCTGTTCAGGCATAAATGGAAAAACAGATGATCCAGGTTCCTGTGCAATCACCAATCCGCCTTTCTCCTTTACGATCCCGGCTCCTTGTGTTCCATCATTATTAGCACCGGAAAGAACTACACAGACTAGTGATGATCCATATACTCTGGCAGCTGACTCAAAAGTGACATCTATGCTGGGGCGACTATAATTTACTTTTTCAGAATAATCAAGAGAAAATTGTTTTGATTTTTCAATTAATAAATGATAATCAGCAGGCACAATGTAAACAACTGATTTCTCGATTGTTTCTTTATCTTCAATTTCTTTCACCGTTAGTTTTGTCTTTGATGCCAACAAATCAGTAAGTAAAAGCTCCGTTGAGCTTTTTCGATGAAGTACCAAAAGTATAGTGAAATTAAAAGAAGGTTTAAGTTTTGGAAAAATTTCCAATAAAACATCCAGGCTACCTGCCGATCCTCCTATTACCAGCATTTCACAGGGTTGACTCATGCTATTTTTCTCCATATTTTTTCTTTACTTATTTGTTTATACTTCGGGAATATGGATGAAAATTTAAGCGTTTCTTTTGTCCCCAAAGCTAAATAGCCAAGTTTTTCGAGACTGGAATCAAAAAGATTAAACACATGTTGTTGCAAACTCTTATCAAAATAAATGAACACATTTCTACACATGATCAGGTGGAACTCATTAAATGAACCATCCGAAACAAGATTGTGTGTAGAAAAGATCATCCGTTCACTGAGCGCCCCATCAAATTTTGCAGAACCATAGTTTGCTGAGTAATAGGAAGAAAAATCCTGCCGGCCACCAGAGAGGATATAATTTTCAGAATATTGTCGTAAATGCCCAAGAGGAAAAATACCTTCTTTTGCTTTTTCAAGAACTTCCGGATTGATATCCGTGGCATAGATCAATGCTTTCTTTAAAAGGTTAGCCTCTTGTAATAAAATTGCCATGGAATATACTTCTTCACCGGTGGAACAGCCGGCATGCCATATCCGGATAAATGGTTTGGGAGCGAGTTGAGGAAGTATTTCTTCTCGAATGGTTTTATAGAAATAAGGGTCACGGAACATTTCTGTAACATTTACGGTAATTTCTTCAATAAACCGTTTGAAGTAATCCTTATCTAAAATTATTTTGTTCCGGAAGTCATTGAATGTATCAAACTTGTCCAACGAATACAAGCGATTGATTCGGCGAACAAGGGATGCTTTGGAATACATGTTAAAATCATAACCATAGGATTCCAGCACATCATTTATTAATACATCAATCTTATCATCATCAATCATAACGCCTTTTAATTTAACCGCTCGTTCAAAATCGATAATAATTTATCTACATCTATAGGTTTGGAAATATAATCATCTGCTCCTGCTGCCAGGCATTTTTCCCGGTCACCTGTCATGGCCTGTGCTGTCACTGCAATAATAGGAATATGTTCCTTTCCTTTCATTTGCCGGATTTTTGGAATCGCTTCATAGCCATCAATTTCCGGCATCATCATATCCATTAATATAATATCACATTCCAAACCAGGTAAGGCTTTCAACGCTTCTTGCGCATCATGAAACGATTGGCAGCTATATTTTCTTGACCGTAACGTGGCTGCTAATGCAAAAATATTCCGCGAATCATCATCGATTATCAAAATCTTTTTTTCAGACATCTTGGTTACTTATTTGTTTTTGTAATATAGCCACACCCTTAGTAAGGATAAAAGCTGATCAATATCAATAGGTTTGGTTATATAATCTGAGGCTCCTGCTTCTATGCATTTTTCCCTGTCTCCACTCATTGCCTTTGCTGTAACAGCAATTACCGGAAGATTTTTCCAGCGAGCCTGCTCCCTTATTTTTGTTGCTGTTTGATAGCCATCTAACTGTGGCATCATCATATCCAGTAATACAGCATCCACGTTTGGATTTTCATTTAACTTTTTTATCGCCTCGTTGCCATCTACTGCCGTGATCACATTCATTTTTAATTTTTCAAGTGCTTTAGATAATGAAAAAATATTTCTGACATCGTCATCCACCACCATCACTGTTTTATCATTCAGGATCTGGTTCAATGCACCAAGCTTTTTAAAATCATCTTTTTTCTCCGATTTTTCTCCATCTACTAGATGAAGGAACAATGAAACTTCATCCAATACACGTTGGTAAGAATGTGCCGTTTTCACTATAATTGAATCTGCATATTGTTTAATTCGTTGTTCTTCGGTTGTGGATAAACTTTTACCTGTAAAAATGATGATCGGCAGGTTATCCAGGCCAGCCGTTTTCTTTGCTTCATCTAACAGGTTATAAGACTTGATACTGGATACTTCCATATCAAGTATTACGCAATCCACATCTTCTTTTTTGATCGCTTCAATTCCTTCTGAAAGATCGCTTTTTACAGTAGAACTGATGTTACATGTTTCCAGAAAATAGGCCAATGCTTTCGCATGTTTAGGATTTTCTTCCACAATCAGTACTTTTTTCGATTTATTATTTACAATGTATTCGATCTTTTTAAATACATCCGACATTTGTTCAAGTACAATGGGCTTGTCAATAAAATCTACCGCTCCTTTGTGTAAACTTTCTGTTCTTACTTTATTGGACGACATGATGTGAACAGGGATGTGTTTGGTTTGAGGATTTCCTTTCAATTCATCCATTACTTCCCATCCGCTTTTTACAGGTAAGTGAATATCCAGCAGAATACCTATTGGCTTATACTTTAACGCCAAGCTCATCCCTTCATCTCCTCTTACGGTAGCAAGTACCTTGTACCCTTTTTTATGGCTATAATCTTTTAAAGCTTTGGCAAGGACAGTATCATCTTCAACGATCAGAATACATTTATCATTTTTTGAAATTGAATTTCTGTCATCCGGTATAGCATTGGGAATAATGGGATTAACATACTGGTAGTCCACCGGCTTTGCAGAAGGCGTATTTTGATCGTTTTCCGGTGTCGTTAAAAAACTGTCAATAACGGATGCATAACTTGTATTTGTT
>CAZMRM010000144.1:0-9105 GCA_964568515.1 uncultured Chitinophaga sp.
CCTATGATTTCCCTGTTGGTCATTCAACAAAAGGATATCAGTTGGCTAATGTAAAATTTACAACCTCTCCTTCCACTATTACTTACCTGACAGCGAATTTTAACACCTATTCATCAGTACCCGGAGCGCTTAATCTTACAGAGTGTTTAGCCACTTACAATCAAAGTGCATTAAATAATGGTTTTTGGGATATCAGTGCCAACAACTCACAAAACAATGTAGGCTTATACAATATGACTTTGTATCCGACAAACTATTCAAATGCCTATAGCGGATTTACGATCATGAGTCAGCATAATGGCAGTACCACCTGGGCATTGGTAAATGGTGATGGAAGTAATGGCTCCTGTGTATCCGGCAGTGTGACGGCTGTGGAAAGAAGAAACATGAAAGGATTTTCAAAATTCGGAATTGCACAATCCATGACTATATTACCTATTGAACTTTTATCGTTTGATGCGATTTATAATGGACATTCAACGGATATTGGCTGGGTGACGGCTTCAGAAACCAACAATGATTATTTTATTGTTGAACGTTCCACCGATGCACAGAATTTTAGCGCAATGGCAAAAATGTCTTCAAAGGCAAAAAATGGTAATAGTACTTCCCGTTTATTTTACGAGCTAAATGACCCGGATGTAGAGAAAGGGGTTTATTATTACCGGTTGAAACAGGTGGATTTTGATGGAAAAAATACAACCTCCAGTATTGCAACAGTTGTTATTGAAGACCATCAGGAATTAACAGTTGTTCCGAACCCAACAGAAGATATTTCGGAAATCAAATTTGACTGCTACTCCAGCACAACCACATTTCTGAAAGTATATGACACAAAAGGAAAGCTGGTTATTGCAAAAGAATTTCCCTGCTCCAAAGGACCGAACAGTTATTCATTAAATCTTCAAACTGAAAAAAGCGGAATGTTTTATATCGTATTAATTGTTGGTGATAAAGCTTACAATACAAAATTATTAAAGCAGTAGATTCTTAACATTCAATCTCTTTTCAACTTTACATGAAGTGGGAGTCGAAAAGAGATTGTTCTAATTGTTTTCCAAAACGATTGATTTCAGAGCTTGTATCCATGCCGGATGATCATTCAAGCTTTCGACCAATTGGATCGTTTTTCCTCCATTTTTTTGAAATAGCTCATTGTATTCTGTTCCAATTTCATAAATGGTCTCCAGGCAATCAGCCACAAATGCAGGAGAAAACACCAGTATATTTTTTTTCCCTTCCTTGGCTCTGCGCTCCACCACTTTATCGCTGTATGGTTTAATCCATTTATCATTAAGACGGGATTGAAAAGTGGTTTCATACATTCCTTCCGGAATATTCAATCGCTTTACCAGCTGCCTTGTTGTTTCAAAGCAATTGGCTCTGTAACAATAGGCATTAGAGGGCGTAATGGTATCGCAGCAGCTACCCAGTTTACAAGTATTACCGCCATAATGTGCAGCTCCTTTCATGATATGGCGTTCCGGCAAACCATGATAACTGAATATATAATAATCGTACCTATTCAAATCATACTTTTTTGCACGTTCCACACAAGCATCAATAAATCGTGGATGATCATAAAATTTAGAAATAATTTTTACCGATGGCGTTACTTCCCATCTTTTTAATATTTCCATCGCTTCTTCAATGGAAGAACCGGTGCTGGAAGATGCATACTGCGGATACAACGGTAAGATAATAATACTGGATACTTGTGCTCTTCTCAATTTATCCAATGCATTTTCAAGACTTGGATTTTGATAGCGCATTCCAAGTTCAACAATAAAATTATTTCCCAATTCCTTTTGCAACTCAGATTTCATCTTGTTGCTATTGATCAAAAGAGGAGAACCTTCTTCTGTCCAGACATGTTTGTATAATTTGGCCGAGTTAGAAGTTCTGAATGGAATAATGATACCATTCACCAGAATAAAACGGCCCAGCGGACTTATATCAATTACTCTGGGATCGTTTAAAAACTGTGTCAGGTATTTTCGTACATCTGAATTTTTCGGGCTATCCGGTGTTCCCAGGTTAATAAGTAAAACACCTGTTCTCATTACTGTATCTTCTTATTAAATATGTATAGCTCTTTTTGCGGTTGCATCAAGGCAGGCTTCTTTAATGGCTTCTGTAAATGTCGGATGTGCATGACTCATACGTGAGATATCCTCAGCACTGGCTCTGTATTCCATTGCAACTACTGCTTCTGCAATCATATCAGCAGCTCTTGGACCGATCATGTGTACACCAAGGATTTCATCTGTTACTTCATCCGCAAGTACTTTAATAAAGCCATCTGTATCCATCGAGGCTCTTGCTCTTCCACTTGCTTTGAAAGGAAAGCTGCCAACTTTATACTTTTTACCTTGCTCTTTTAGTTGTTCTTCTGTATAGCCTACCGACGCGACTTCCGGCCAGGTATAAACTACTCCCGGAATCAGATTGTAATTGATGTGTGGTTTTTGCTTCGCCATTACCTCAGCAACAAACACGCCTTCTTCTTCTGCTTTATGTGCCAGCATGGCTCCTTTCACTACATCACCAATAGCATAAATTCCAGCTACATTGGTCTGCAAATGATCATCTGTTTCAATGCGTCCGCGGTTATCTGATTTTACACCTGCTTTCTCTAATCCCAAATTATCTGTATAAGGTTTACGTCCTACGGAAACCAGACAATAATCACCTTTTAATTCCACCTTTTCACCCTTTGCACTTTCTGCTGTTACAATGGCTTCTTTTCCTTTTGTTACGGCAGCGGTCACTTTATGATTTAAATAAAATTCAAAACCAAGTGTTTTTTTCAAAACACGTTGAAGTTCTTTTCCTAGTGATCCATCCATTGTACCGATGATGCTTCCTGCATATTCAACAACAGATATTTTTGCACCCAGACGAGCGTAAACGGAGCCAAGCTCCAGGCCGATAACACCGCCACCAATAATGACCATGTGTTTTGGTACTTCCGTAAGTTCAAGTGCTTCTGTGGAAGTGATCACTCTTTTCTTGTCAATTTCCAATCCTGGTAAGGTGGCTGGTTTTGAGCCGGTAGCAATGATGGTTTGTACTGTTTCAATCTGTATTTTTTTATCATCAGCTCCTGCAATCTCAATCGTATTCTTATTAATAAATGTTCCATGTCCTGTAAACACAGTGATCTTATTCTTTTTCATTAAAAAATTAATTCCTTCTGTTGTTTGCTTTACCACATCATTCTTACGTTTGATCATTTGTTTGATGTTCACCTTTGCCTCTTTTATATCAATACCGTGTTCTGTAAAAGTATGTGTTGCATTATGATAATGTTCTGATGAATCTAAGAGGGCTTTGGATGGGATGCAACCAACATTTAAGCAGGTACCGCCAAGTGTGTTATAGCGTTCCACAATGGCTGTTTTCATTCCTAACTGTGCACAACGAATTGCTGCAACATAGCCTCCCGGACCGGATCCAATAACGGTAACATCAAATTTTTCCATTCTTATTATTTGTTTAAATTTTAAATCACGCTTCAATTATAAGGCTGCAAAGTTATCATTTTTTAATAATTTTAAAGCGTATCAGCCACGAATAAATGATGAGCAAAAGTGACAGATACATAGCTGTTCTTGCGATGTAATCTCCAAAACGCACATAAAAAGTAATCTCTTCTTTCATTTCTATTTTTCCTTTGATTGCTGCTGGTACCCACCATTCTGTTGCTTGTTGAATTTCCCCTTGAGGGGTAATAAAACAGGAAATTCCGGTATTCGCCGAACGTGCTATCCAGCGTCGTGTTTCAATAGCCCGTAACGCTCCGTATTTCAAATGTTGTTTATATCCTGGTGTATCTCCCCACCATCCATCATTGGTGATAATCGCTATAAAATTTGCACCGTTCTTCACGTAACCGCAAACGTATTCACCATAGATACTTTCATAACAGATCACCGGTGCGGCTTTCAACCCATTTTCTTTAGACACAAACACGCCTCTGTCTGCTTGTGTCCCCAGGCTTCCGGTAGTTCCTCCCAAATCGATCGCCAGTTTATCAAGGAATTTAAATATGAATGGGAAAGGCAGTTTTTCAACTCCTGGAACGAGTTTGGATTTATGATATACCTGTAAACTGCCGTCATTATCCAATTGCAATGCAGTATTATAAGAATCATAATATGCATCATCCTGTGTAAATTTACGTGCTGTTACAGAGCGTTTCTCATCGGGTCTATAAAACCGTGCTGTTGATGCACCAATAATAATTTTTAAGTGAGGGTATTTTTTTTGAAAACTTTTTAATTGTTGTATCCCATTGTTTTGGTCCCATTCTGCTTCCCATATTTCCTCGGGAAGTGCTGTTTCCGGAAACAGCACATACATTGTGTTGGAGTCTACCTTTTCTGCTGCAAGCGCCAGCATTTTTTTTACCTGTTCATCTACCGAACCTGAAAATTTTTCATTATACGGATCAATATTCGGTTGCACTGCCACCACATTTATTCCATGCTCTTTTGCAACAGGTTGAGTATTTAAAATTAAAAAAGAAATTAAAACGGGAACAACAATAAGAAGCGTAAAACCAATTATTTTTTTCTTATTCAACTGAAAATAAAACCTTTGTTCTGTAGTTACAAAACACGCAGCAATAATACAGTTTGCGACCAATATCCAGAGACCACCTCCAAACACCCCTGTAAATTCGTACCATTGAATAAGACTGCGTGTATCAGCAAAGACGTTTCCAAGTGTTAACCAGGGCCAGGACAGGTCCCAATCCAAATGCAAAAATTCCCAGGTAATCCAAAAACTGCAAAAAATCAGGTATGCCCACCTTTCTCCGGTCCTTTTTTTTACACGGTGATACACAAGAAAAACCAGGGTCATCAATAATGAATTGGCCAGGATAGCAAGAGCTGCTCCGCCAAAAGATGCATTTTTTACCCACCAGGTAGTTAAAACGTTCCAGGTAAAAAATGCAAAATAACTGCAAAAAAACAAGGTAACAGCTGGATATTTCCCTGGAGATCCGGCTATGTTTTTTTCTATCAGTAACAATGGAACAAAACCTATAAATATCAAAGGGGTCCATCCGTGAGGAAACCAAGCAAATGTAAGCAGCAATCCGCTGAGTAATGCCAATAAATAAAGCTGAACCGTTTTCACAAAAAAAATTTTTGTAAAGATACGGTTTATCGGCATTGCAGATTTTCAAGAGCATAAAAAAACAGGAATCGGATGGATTCCTGTTAAAAGAATATAATTTTTATTTTCCAGCAGTAGCTGTTTTAAGTTCGTTTGCGTTATTGAATTGTTTAAGCAACGATTCCATTTTGTTCTCCATTTCTTTATTTTTATAAAGGAGCGCTTTATGTTCGGCTTTCAATGTTTCTATTTGTTGTTGCTGCTCTTTTATTGCTTCTGCGAGTAAAGCTGTCAGATACTGATAATTTACTGTTTTGTATTCAGAACCATCGCTCACTACTTCCGGCACTACTTTCTCTATATCCTGTGCAATAAATCCAATCTGATGTTTGGATCCAAAACGTGCCGTATCTTTATAATTATAATAAACACCCTTTAATTTCATTACTTTTTCCATAGCATGATCGATGGGTACGATGTCTTTTTTAAATCTTCCATCAGAAATACCTCTTACAATATTGCCATTACCATCTGTCATTAACGCGGCCGAAAGTCCGGTAAGATTACCGACATACAGTACATCACCTGATAAAGACATGTTTGCCGCCAGGGTGCCTCCATTTGGATTACCATTCGTCATACCGGTACGGGTAAAGAATTGAATATTCGTGGTTGCATCTCTGGAAAAGGTAAAGATGTTTGCAATGTCCATGAATGTATTTGAACCAGGGGTTCTAAAACCAAAATTTAAGGTTCCTCCATAAATCTGAGAACTTGCAACGTAAGTTGAAACCGGTATTTGCCGCACAAGATTAACCGCGGGATAATAAGAAGTGGAAGTGGTGGTCGCATATCTTGATTCAAAGATGCTGACATCATCTCTTGTATCTCCTGTTCCGGTTGAATGCTTTACAACATGTAACGGTTGCTCAGGTGCTGTAATTCCGATACCCACATTTCCTGCACTGGTAATGCGCATTCGTTCATTGGCCGCAAGGGTTCCGTTCGTAAAGAATTTCAAATGCCTTCCTGAAGCCGCATTTCCAATTGCAAAATCATCACCCATTGAATACAGGTAACCATCATGTGCATTACCGATTGTAAATGTTGCTGAATTGTAACCACTACCGTTAATTCCTAAATCAACAAAAAAATTGGTTTCCGTACCATCATCTGCCGTTGCCACAATATCTGAACTGGCCGTGTTTCCGGCTGAGTTATTTTGAATATTCAATTGCAGGTAATTGTTGATGTTTCCGGTTGCTTTAATTGCATTAACCGAAGTAGTTGTACCGGCTGCTACTAAAAATTTTTCAGGATGAGTGGCATTAAAAACAGGAGCTGATCCTATTCCTACATTTAATTGCTCCGTAAAAGTCAACATATCCTCTCTTGCGCCTCCATTTAAATGGGTGATACGAAATGTCTGCTTTCCCACCCCGGAACCATCATAGTGGTCAAAAGTAAACCCAGAGGTTCCTGCACTTCCGCCTTCATTGAATTCTAAGGAATTTACCCTGTCTGGAGCTACCGGGTTCACAGGTTTGGAGGTTCTTATTCTTAAAACCGTCGGCGCTGATGTATTTGGATCAACTACATCAAAAATACTTGTGGGACTAGCATGCCCCAATCCTAAATATCCTGTTGCACTTAAACGCATACGCTCAGCATTATTAGTAATAAAGGGCAATGCAAAATTGCTTGTTAAACCCAAGGTCTTTTCAGATGTTAATGCGTTACCACCTTGCAACCATGCCGTTCCGGTGGTGGTGGTTTTAACAACCGGAGTTATTTGAGACATAACGACCCAGGAAGAACTTCCATCGCTTACAAACATGGCTGCTTCATAGGAATCGTCCAGCAACCAGCCGGTGCTCCCATCAATTGTATTTGTTGCACTAGGTGAAACCGTTATATTTCCTGAATTAATCTTCTTTATATTATAAATCCTTCCCTGACAAGTATTCGCTAACGGTAAAGTAATTACAATAGCTGTTGTATTATCGCACACTACATTACTATAAGTATCATCCAAGGTGGTATTCGTCGTCACTGTATTTAATTTGGTCCCAATTGAACCATACACATCAAGTGTTGACACCGGTATGGTGGTATTAACTCCTACACCGTTTTGACCTTTCAACGTCGAAATAAAAAAGAACAGTACAACCGTACTTAAATAAATTTTGAAATATGCAGGCTTTGTTTTCATAGCTTCTGTTTTTAATATGTTTATCTTGAAACAACTATTTTATGTGTTGATACGGTTGATGGGGTTATTAGCATTATTTTATAATGTCCGTTTGCAAGCTCACTCAGATCCAGTTTTATATCCTGGTCACCTTTGTTCACTTCCAGCTTGAATTGTTTTATAATGGCTCCCAATATATCAATAACACGAATGGTTATTTCATGTTTGTAAACTGAAATATAGTTTAGTGTCAGGTTTCCCTGGGTTGGATTCGGATAAATTAGTGCTGAGCCTGCGGATGTAAAAAATACACTTTGTATTCCTGAGTAGGAATATTTATTGTCGTAATCCACCTGCTTTAACCGATAATAAATTGTTCCTGTTGAAATTTTTTCACCGGCCTTTTCATCTATAAGATCGTATTTAATAATTTGCGTACTGTTTCCCGCCCCTTTTTCTGTTGCAATTTTTTCGAAGGTAACTCCATCCAAACTCCTTTCGATTTCAAAATGATCATTGTTTGTTTCTGAAGCTGTACTCCATTCAAGAGCAGCATCCAGATTGTTTACCGGCTTAACAGTGAAACCGAGCAGTTCCACTGGCAAAGGTGATAATGCATTTCCTATTGTTAAAGGCTGATAAGTAAATGTTGAAAGAGCCGGCGAAAAACTTTTTGCATAGGCGCTTCCAACATTGGTTACTCCTCCGATCGGACTGGTCATCCAGTCACCTGACGAAAAACGAAAAACTCCTGCGATCGAAAAATTACGGTCAAATCCTGTTGTTTCATTTGCCGCATTCCATTGTAATGTTGTAGAAAGCGTAGAACCACCTGCTACACCTTCATTTACAATCCAGCTTACATCTACCACGTTACTGTTGACCAGGGTCCCGGTTGGTGAACCATCCGGATTATATGTTGTTCCGAATCCGGATTGTGCCCTAACACCATAGGTGTCTGCCGTGCCTGAATTTGCAATAGTAATAGGCGTGTAATTGGTTACTCCGGTTGCAATTCCCACCGGATACTGAAGTTCCGAACCAGTATTTGCTGCTACAACAAGGCCCGACCCGTTTGTAACAAAAAATTTAGTAGAATTATTGTTATTTGCCCAGGACGATCCCGTTCCAAAGCGTATATTAAAGCCATTCAATGTTAATGGACCCTGCAAAAAATCAACACCTGTTGTTCCGGTAACATCGACATTGGTTCCCAGATGTACTCCATTGGTATTGTTGATATTGATTTTTCCAAAAGTGGTCATATCAACTGCATTCCCGTTAATGCTTTGGGTGTTTGTTCCATTCATATTCAAAACACCTGCTGAGGTACCATCAATGATCCCGTTATTTGTTATGTGACCATTGACCGTTAATGTAGTTGATTTAATGTATACGTTTTTTGAACCGGAAACAAACAGGGAGGTTTGACTTATAGCACAATTATAAATCAATGTAAAGAGAATAAATAAACCGGAAAGCAGGGTATATCGATTTGTTTTCATTAACAGAATATTTATGATGATACATTTTTATAATAAATCCATGCGAAAGGCATCCAAATCTATTTCATCTCCATAATTTCTGCATCACATAAACAGAATAAATGCTGGTTTTACAAAGGCAACCCCTGACATCTCTCCCGGCCCGATTTGAAGCAAATGATAATTAAGAAAATTTAATAAGCAACAGCACTTGAAAAAATGATCCGAACGACGATTAAATATTTTAAGTTATCTAACCAATCATTGGTAAATAAAAAACTAAACTTTAGAAATCCAATTGAA
>CAZMRM010000145.1:0-9097 GCA_964568515.1 uncultured Chitinophaga sp.
AAGCGCCACCAGCATTGCTGCCAATGCAGGTAACCTGGTGACATTGATCGAACGCATCAACAAA
The DNA here is from genome assembly GCA_964568515.1 of uncultured Chitinophaga sp. Lineage (GTDB taxonomy): Bacteria > Bacteroidota > Bacteroidia > 2-12-FULL-35-15 > 2-12-FULL-35-15 > 2-12-FULL-35-15. The sequence continues at coordinate 65 of CAZMRM010000145.1, forward strand.
ACGATACAGGCCAAAAGGAATTCGGGAAGTAATCTTTTTTACGGATGGCAACAGAATTTATGGTCCACACCGGATTTTCAAGGTGCCCGGGGGATCATCCGCAACTCCGATGAAAACACACTGGATGCTGCAAAATACCTGATAAAATATTCGGCAAGTGAAGCAACGATGTATCAAATGAAAGCAGGAGTTCTTACACACGGTGCCGATTTTATTTCCATCGACAAGTATGGCCTGGATGCGATGGGAACCAATGCATCCTCTGATCCGGCTGCCGTTACCTGGTTCTGGAACAATGATCATTGGAAAAATTATTTATTGTACTCAAAAACGATACATGAGATTTCCGGTAAACCGGTCATCCTTTGGCAGCTACCGGTAGGGCGCATCAATCAAAGTTCCTTCGTGAGTGCCTATACAGGCGCACCTTATGCTGATGTTCCAAATACCCCGACCAAATATGAAGACAGCAGCACCAATTTTTTCCTTGGAGATTCCATTAATACAACCGATGCTTTGCGTACCAGTTATTTTAACCAGAATAAATGGCAGGACAGCAAAGTGGTTCAAATAGGGAACATGATCCGTTGGGGAAGACACATTCAGGAATGCAAAGATGCCGGTATCATATGTGTACAATTTGGTGCAGGTGTGAATGCCTCTACCGATGGTGTTGGTAATCCTCCTTCTGATAACTATTTCTGGATACAAAAAGTACAGGACTATTATCAGAACGGAACAGTCCCATTGGAACATGCCTATCCGGAAACACCTGTCAATCCTTGCACTGGCGGTTGTCCACCGGTGATAAAATTTATCAATCCGGTAGATGCAAGTGTCATTTACCGCTCCAACCTGGATTCAGCAAAAATAAATTTCTCTGTCTGGGACAATGATGGCAGCATTGCTTCATTAACAGCAACACTCGATGGAAACATTAATCTGCCAACCAATGTAAATGCAATTGTACAACAGTTGTTATGGGCGCCCCCCACTTCGTTTGGTCAACACACGCTGAAAGTAACAGCAACAGATAATAACGGACTTACCACTACACAAACCATCACGTTCTCCATTCTTAAGATGGATCCGGTTGCCTGTGGATTTCCCGAATGGGATGCAAACACTACCTATGGTACAGTAAATACCAAAGTGACCTATAATGGGCTGATCTTTAAAAATAAATACTGGACCAAAGGGGATATGCCTTATATGGGAGGCTCGAGCTCACCCTGGATCCTGGAAGGTTTATGCCCCGGAACGGATGTGAATACAGGGGTTCAAACTCCTGAAGCGGAAGAACCATTCCTGGTTTATCCGAATCCAACAAGCGGAACCATCTATTTTACGATAAATGCCGGAAGCTCCGGAGAGCTGACCATTGCTGATGTAAAAGGAGCAGTTTTATACAAAGAGAAGATCAGCGCAGGAGGAAATGAAATCGATTTACATCAATTTTCTCAAGGTATTTATTTTATGCGGGTTCAGTTGAATGATAAAGTGTACTATCAAAAACTGATCAGGCATTAATGAATATATATAATCAATCAAATCAATTTTTAACCATTAAAAAAAAATTAGTATCCCCATGAAAAAAATTATCAAAAAAATTTTAGTTGCCTGCCTCCTTCTTTCTTCAACCCCGGGCTGGGCCCAAAGCAAACCCTGCCGGGAAGTAATCGGATATTACTGTGACTGGTTGCAAACCACAGTGGATTATTCAAAATATACCATCATTAACTATGCGTTTGTTCAACCAAAGATTGATGGAACCATTGATGATGCAACAGCAACAAAGCTAAGTGCATTGGTATCTGCTTGTCATCAGAACAATACCAAAGTGATGCTTTCTGTTGGCGGCTGGACATGGTCCAACAACTTCCCGACATTTGCTGCCAGTTCAGCGGGAAGAACAAAATTTGCAAATGAATGTTTACGCTGTATCAATAAATATGGTTTGGATGGAATAGATATAGACTGGGAATATCCGGGATATGCAGATCATGCAGGTACACCGGCTGATAAAGGTAATTTTACATTATTAATGAAAGCCATCCGTTCAGCGATCGGAAACAAATTACTTTCTTCCTGTTTTGGTGTTGCCAGCTCACGTATGCAACAAATTGAATGGAACCAGGTAATTCCGGTTATTGATATGTTCAATCTGATGACCTATGACTTCTTCGGAAGCTGGGATGCGGTAGCCAATCATAACAGCCCGCTTTATGCACCTGCACAAGGAGATCCGGGCCTGAATTTAAATGCCGCTTTTAAAGCATTAGTAAATACATATGCAGTTCCAAGTTCCAAAATCAATGTGGGTGGTGCCTTCTACGGACATTCTTTTGCCGGTTGCAGTGCCTTATTCGGATCCTTCACCGGACCTGATGGAGACGGGTCACCAACCTATGCAGCGATCATGGCTAACAAAAGCGGTTATACCGACTATTGGGACGACAATGCAAAAGTACCCTACATGATCAACCCGACAGCAAAAAAATTCATTTCCTATGATAATGAAAGATCCATACAAATGAAAGGTGAATACGTTATTAGTAACAATGCACGTGGCGTCATTATCTGGGAAATATCCGGTGACCGTATCGGAGGAACCAACCCGCTTGCAGCAGCTTTAACAAAAGGACTCTGTGGTACTGTGGGAGTAAAGGAACAGAATGAACACCAGGCTTCTTTTTATCCGAATCCGGCAACAGATGCTGTGTATGTGACCATCGCGAATGGTGATGTGAAAAACAATGTGTCGGTCTACAATTCACTCGGACAACTTGTTATTTCCGAGCAGTTCAACGGATACCAGTTTCAACTGGATATCAAAGGACTTGAGAAAGGATTTTATTTCGTAAACATTGTAAACGAAAGCGGTACCATTTCAAAAAAAATTATTAAAGAATAGTTCCGGCAGTTTCTGGAATTGTAATGTTAAAGGCTCCATCTTGTAGGGAAGATGGGGCTTTTAATTTTCAGAGTGAGAGTGAGAGAAAATCAGAGCGGGTGTGAATGGCTTCCGCTCTTCACACCCGCTCTGATTTTGTGACTCCGCGGAGGATCGAACTCCGGACCCGCTGATTAAGAGTCAGCTGCTCTACCAGCTGAGCTACGAAGTCAATTTTCTTTTTTGAGGACTCAAAGATACTATTTTTTTAGCAATTTAAAATCATTTGAAAAGAGGTAATGAATTACCTGATAAACCATTTCCAAAAGCACCCATAGCCATTGTACGCCAGCGTTTAGCAGCTTCTGCATTCAGGATATCCATTATCGGAAAATCATCTTTCAGTACCAACGCATCGGTTACATTTATCCTGGATTTTGAAATAAAATCAGGGTTTGGTTCTATGTTTTCCAACGATGCATAAAATACCAGGTTACGAAGATCCGGATCCGGATGCGTAGGCATCACCTCCACCTGAAAACCGGCAGCTAAAAATGTTTTATAGATAGAACGCATGGCTTTTCCTATATTTCCTTCCAGGTAACCCATGCTGTTCACGATAACCGCTCCCTTATCCTTCAGTATTTTTTTTGTTTCTTCCAGTGATTCAACTGTAAACACATGGCTGGGAGGATCCTCTCCTTTGAATGTATCAAAAATAACAACATCATATTTTTTGTTGCAGGTTTTAATAAAATGCCTTGCATCATCAACAGTAATGATGGTTTTGGGATCCATGTAAAAATAGTTTCCGGCCACCTCTGCAATGCGTTTATCCAATTCACAAACCTCTACCGTAAATCCCATCTCCTGCAGCTTTTTTACAATGCTTCCACCCCCTAATCCCAATACCAGCACGCTTGTATTTTTTGGAAAAGAGTGGAGATAATCTGCTATTTTATAAACATAGGTAAAATATTTTTCTTCTTTTTTTGATTCATCAGCCAATGAATCATACATGGTTTGAGAGATGCGGTTCACAAATAACCACCTCACATGTCCATCCGTCACCGAATCTTTATTCAGATGCGGATAATCAATAATGGTCAGTTGTCCCAATAAGCCTTCGGAACTGTATATTACGTTGTATGGTGAACTTACTTTGAAGCCGGCAGATACAAGTGCCCAGATGCACAATATAAAAAAGCCGGTTCCTTTTAGTGGCTGTTTATTTTTTAAAACAATAACGGCTGGAATGGTTCCCAAAATAATTCCTGAAATAATTGCAGGATATGTCAAACCAAAAGTTGGAATGATGTAAAAACCGAAAGCAAATGTAGCAATGATACCACCAAGCGTGGAAATAGCATAGATGGCACCTGCTGCTTTTCCGGAATGATCCACATCCGTGGTAATGGCGCGGATAATTAAAGGAGATACCATTCCCATCATTAGCACGGGAGGAAGCAAAATACAAAAAGAAGAGGCGATGACGGATGGAATGAGGGCATGCAAGCCAATTGCCCACAACACCATTTTAGAAGTAAACGGCATTAATACAGTAAAGATGGCCGCAGCCAGCAATACATAAAAGAGTGTAAACTTATGCGTGCTTTTATAGGAAAGTACACCTCCGATGTAATAACCTATTGCCAGTCCGCCCAGTGTAATGGCCAGCACACTTGCCCACACATACAAAGAGGATCCAAAATAAGGAGCAAGCATTTTGGCACCTAATAACTCTGCCGCCATCACACATGCACCTTCGAGGAAGGACAATAAAAAATAAAATTTCTTATTCTGTAAAATCTGCATTGCGTTAAATTAAGCTGATAAAAATACAATTAAATTATTCAACCGCCGTCCTTAAATCTGACAACCAACTGCTTTACTTCCACTCTGCCTCCCAGGCCGAAGCTTTAGCGTAGGCCTCTTTAAATAAAAAACAACTGATTTATTTCCACTCTGCCTCGCAGACCGAAACTTTAGCGTAGGCCTCTTTAAATAAAAAACAACTGATTTATTTCCACTCTGCCTCGCAGACCGAAGCTTTAGCGTAGGCCTCTTTAAATAAAAACCAACTGATTTACTTCCACTCTGCCTCGCAGACCGAAGCTTTAGCGTAGGTCTGTTCATTTTATGTGAATAGAAATATGATTCTGTTATGTTAAAAAAACTTACTTTTGGACTCTTCTCTCTAAAAATTATAGTAACGTATGATAAAAACAAATAACCCATCACTTCGATCCTGGATCGAAGTTTCCCCTCAAAGCGATTTTCCAATTCAAAATCTGCCTTTCGGAATTTTTAAAACACAAAGCTCCAGTCCACGTGTTGGTGTTGCTATCGGTGACCAGGTGCTGGATCTGGCAATTTTAAATAAACTCGGATATCTGGATAGTTTGAAGATTGACAATGCCATCTTCACCAATCAATATTTAAATGATTTTATTGCACTTGGAAAACAAACAACCAATGCTGTTCGTGAACGTATTTCTCACCTGTTGAATGAAAAAACAGCTGATCTAAGGGATAATAAAGAAGCACAGGCCAAAGTTTTACATTATCAGGGGAATGTACAAATGCAAATGCCGGTGAAAGTGGGGGATTATACTGATTTTTATTCGAGTATCGATCATGCTACCAATGTAGGTACCATGTTCCGTGATCCTAAAAATGCATTACTTCCCAACTGGAAGCACCTGCCGGTAGGATATCATGGCAGGGCCTCCTCTATTACCGTCTCAGGAACACCTTTCCATCGGCCGAAAGGGCAAACAAAACCGAATGAAACAGAGCCACCGGTATTTGGCCCCTGCAAGCTGCTGGACTTCGAACTGGAAACAGCCTTCATCATCGGAAAAACGACTACACTCGGTACTTCGGTCAGCACTGAAAAAGCAGATGACTATATTTTCGGAATGGTACTTTTTAATGATTGGAGTGCACGTGATATACAAACATGGGAATATGTGCCCCTGGGACCATTTCTTGCAAAAAACTTTGCATCCACTATCTCTCCATGGATTGTTACTTTAGAGGCACTTGAGCCATTCCGTGTTCCGGGATACAAACAGGATCCGAAAGTTTTACCCTATCTGGAATACAGCGGTGATAAAAACATTGATATCAACCTGGATGTTTTCATTGTTCCCGAATCAACAGGAACAGAAAAAGCGGAAGAAACAAGAGTTTCCCATTCCAATTACAAATTCATGTATTGGACCATGGAGCAGCAACTGGCACATCACACCGTAAATGGCTGTAATATGAATATCGGCGACATGCTGGCATCCGGTACCATCAGCGGACCAACACCCGACTCTTATGGATCCATGCTTGAAATAACCTGGAAAGGCAGCAAACCTGTTAAATTAAAAAATGGTACCGAACGTAAATTCATCAATGACAATGATACGGTGATCATTCGTGGCTACTGTGAAAAAGATGGTGTAAAAATTGGTTTCGGAGATTGCAAAGCAACCGTTTTACCTGCAACCAGTTAATTTTACAACCATGAAAACATTAGGTATTTTATTTTTAGTGATCGCCGGCGCCTGTCATGCACCTTCTACATCAACAACTAAAACAGATGGAGAGAGGAGCAACAATTCATCTTCCGATGTAAAAAAAGTGGTGTTTTCTACCGGAACAAGAGGCTACCAGGAAACAGTAGATTTAACAAAAGACAGCGTGATCATTACCATCAACAGTTCATTTGAAGAAAGACCCTCCAAAAATATAAGAACAAAAATAACGTCAACGGAATGGGAACAGGTGAACAATGCATTAACAGGTATTGATACCGGTAAACTCGGCGAATTAAAGTCACCTACCATGAAACGTGCTGTAGATGCGGCAAGCCACTCGGCCATTATTGTTACAACCGATAACGAATATTCACACAGCTTTGATGATACAGATCCGCATGAACAATTGAAAAAACTGATGGATGTTATTTTGAAAATACAGGCAGTGCGAAATAAATAGAAGAAACAAAAGTGCAGGGTCCGCAAGATGAATATTGCGGACCTTTTTTATTCAGCTTTTCGCGATCATGCCTTTTAAAACAGTGAACAAACGATCATCGGTGATGTAGCAACCGCTTTGTAACAATTCGAACACTTCCACCCCTCTTTCTTTTTGATAAGGACGCCCCGTATGTACGACACTTATTGCATCATGCTTGTTTTCATTCCATTTTTCAATGATATTTTCTGCCGTCAGATCCAGTTTGCTGTGCTCGTTTACTCTAAGCCCAACCAAAATGATCTGCTCATCGGTACAATTAAAAATATTCAGCGTTTTTTTTTCTCTGTACTCTAAAAACCGGATTTTACCAAGTATCTTTTCATATACCATATCACTGAATACTTCAATAAGTTCTTCTGCTTTTGAGAGTTCATTTTTTTTCATTTTTTCCCAATCAGGTCCTGTTATTTGTGCAGCAGCCAGGAAATGAACAAATTCAGGTTGAAGCTCCTTTAATTCTTCGTTTGTTAACCGTTTGTATTTCATAATAAAATGCAGGGCGATGGCCTTCTTAATTTTGATTATTGGGCAAAAATACTGTAATTCGTGATACAAACAGAACGAACCTCCATACCTAATAATTTAAATACTATGAAGATTGATCATACCGTTGCCGAACGTTTTTTGAAGTATGTAAAAATTGATACACAAAGTGATGCGGATTCTCCGACTTGTCCATCCACCTTCAAACAAAAAGATCTGGCGCAGGTTCTTGTAAAAGAGCTGCTGGAAATGGGAATAAGCGATGCGCACATGGATGAATTCGGTTATGTGTATGCAACAATCCCCGGAAATACTTCCAAGAAAGTTCCGGTCATTTGTTTTTGTTCACACATGGATACTTCTCCCGACTGTTCCGGAAAAAATGTGAATCCGCAAGTTTATAAAAACTATGATGGAAAAGATATTGTGCTGATCAATGATAAAACACAAATAATAAAAGCAGATGAGCATCCTTCTCTGAAAAAGCAGATCGGAAATGATATCATTACAACAGATGGTACCACCTTACTGGGTGCGGATAATAAAGCAGGTGTGGCGGAGATAATGGATGCAGCACATCACTTAATGAAGCATCCGGAAATTAAACACGGCACCATTAAAATTTTATTTACACCGGATGAAGAAATCGGAAGAGGTGCAGATAAAGTGAACCTGAAAAAACTGGGTGCAGATGTAGGCTATACAATTGACGGTGAAGAACGGGGGCATCTGGAAAATGAAACATTTTCTGCGGATGGTGTCACCATTACTATTAAAGGAGTAAGTGCACATCCCGGATTTGCAAAAAATAAAATGGAGAGTGCGATAAAAATGGCAGGTGAAATTCTTTCGGCTTTACCAAAAGATAAAATGAGCCCTGAATCTACTGAAAAGAAAGAACCATTTATTCATCCGGTAGGTATTTCCGGTAATGTTGAAGAAACCAGGATTCAGTTTATTATTCGTGCATTTGATGAAGAAACACTTGCTACACAGGAAGAGTTCCTAAAAAATATTGCCCGTTCAGTTGTTGGTGTATACAAACATTCTTCGTTTGAATTTGAAGTGAAGGAGCAGTACCGTAACATGAAAAAAATTCTGGATAAAAATCCCGAAATTGTAAATCATGCATTGGAAGCCATAAAGCGGGCCGGTGTGGAACCCGTTTTGTCAAGCATTCGCGGTGGAACAGATGGTTCACGATTATCCTACATGGGGCTGCCTTGTCCAAACATTTTTGCAGGCGAACATGCATTTCATTCCAAACATGAATGGGTTTCTGTTCAGGACATGGAAAAAGCAGTAGCAACGATCGTGCATCTGTGTATGATCTGGGAAGAACAAACAAAAGATTAAATTTGTAAAAAAAAGGCCCTTTGATTTTCGAAGGGCCTTTTTAAATAATGTATCAAAATAAATTTACTTGTTAACTACTTGTGCCAATTCAGCTCCGGCTTTAAATTTAGCTACTTTTTTCGCAGCAATTTTAATGGCCTTACCAGTCTGAGGATTACGTCCATTTCTTGCAGCTCTTTTAGAAACTGAGAAAGAGCCAAAACCAACCAAAGCAACTCTGTCACCTTTTTTAAGTGCTTTTGTTGTTGCATTTACAAATGCATCTAATG
>CAZMRM010000146.1:0-6509 GCA_964568515.1 uncultured Chitinophaga sp.
TTATTCTGGTTATAGGGAAAAATTGTTTTTGTTTGATCGACGGGCTCATTATTAACTGTAATTGCAGCAATATAGGCTGGTGAAGGAAGAGTAGGAGTAATAACTTCCGGGATATAAAGTGCATTTAATCCTACTTTTGTTCCTGCCCATATTGTATCGTTTCTTGCGTACAGTGAAGTTATTTCATTAGAGTTCAATCCATTTAGTTTGGTAATATTTTTTATTTTGTAATCGTTTTCATTTATAAATGAAACACAACTAAGACCATTATTGGTACCAGCCCAAATATGGTCATACTGATCAATACAAATGTTATTTGCTGATTTGGAAATTAATCCATTTTTTTCTGTTAACTGATATACTGTGTTATTTTTCAAACGGAGTATCCCGCTGCCAAGCGTCGTCATCCAGATACCTCCATTCTTATCTTTTATCATACCGGTAATCTGACTTTTTAAAATAGGATCGATAGAATCCAGTGGCACATAGTCGCTACCTGTAAACTGGTGAAGCCCTTTTTTACCTCCTATTAACACTTGTTTTTCATGTGTTAGTCCGCAGGTTAACCGAAAAGGGCAATTGAATACAGTAACCTGGTTTGTTCTATAATTAATTTTTAATATTCCTCCTCCAAATAATAGAAATACATTATTATCTGGTGGGATCAAAATATTTTTTCCTCTAAGACTGAAGCTATTTTGATTTTTTAAGGGTTTCAGCTCGTTGTGGATCATTCTTTGTATTTCCCCGCTATAAGCCAGATAAGAAGTATCTCCTACGGATTTTATGTCCCAAAGCGTAGAAGCCAGTTTTTTCCCTATTTCACGTAAATCATTCTCGGGTACAAATCCTGATCCCTGTTTTTGACTGATTGCATTCCCGTAAGTATTAACAATAAGCTTTTTTTTAAACTCGCCAATAAAAATGATATGATCATTTAAAAAAGGAATGTTGGGATAAACAAGAATAGAAGTAGTAGGAATATAAAAAATCCCCTTTTCCAGCGTAGTAATCCAGGTTCCTCCTTCGTTATCAATGCAAACATCATTTGCTGTTATTCCATCCAGAAAATGAACAGGGTCGGAGTTTAGGTCTCCGTTTTTGAATACTATAGCGCCACCCTTAAGAGTAAATATCCAGATGTTGTTATTTGAATCTGATTTGATATGAATAATATCATGATCAAATTTTTTCTTTATAATTTTTTTATTTTTTTGTAGAATTATAAGAGTATTTTGATGGCTGAATAAAAAAGATTCATCTCTTTCAAAATAAGAATAGGAATATTTACCAGTCGGGTTATAGGTATCATTAAAATAATTCCATACAGATAAAGGAATGGAAGGTTCGCCAGGTTTATGAAAACTAAGCACAAAGTTGGAGGGTGGTTGATGGGTTTCAGAGTAAAGTGTATGGTTGTATAATTTAAAAACAGAATTATCTACTATCAAATATTCATTGGTAACATTATCACTGGGTCTAATATAATTGAATTTGCTATAGTTTCTTTTTGCTTCGGAAAAAAAAAGTGATCTGTTTGTTCCCACCCAAATATTCAATGCAGAATCAACATATAATCTGTCAATGTAATCATTACTATTGTTTTTGTTCTTCAGGTCTTCTGAACCCGGTATTTTGTGAATTTTATTATTCTGGAAATAGCAAATTCCGTTTCCAAGAGCAGCCAACCAGATCCTGCCCTTTTTATCTTCAAACATTCTTAAAATGGTATTGTCCGGTAATCCGTTATCAATAGTTAAATTAGTAAATTCTTTTCCATTGTAACGTGCAACACCGTGATCCGTTGCAAACCAAATATATCCTTGCCTGTCTTGCAACACCTGATAAACGTTAGAGCTTGGGAGACCATCATCAACATCAATATTTTTGTAGCTAAACTCTTGAGCAGTTAATGGATTCCAGTGCAGAATGGTGATGAATAGAATAATTTTGAACCGAAACATTATAGATGTAATTAATCAACTACCGAAAAGATTTCTGTTTAAAGGTTAAAAATGAAATTTAATGAGTCAGATAGTTTGGTCCTTTTTTAAAGAAAGAAGAACACGTTTAATTTTGCTTTAAAAATTCATTTAATTTGTCAATCACTTCATTCTTTTTTCTTCTGGAAATTTCAAAGGTTTGACCTGTTTTTAGCGTAAGAGAGCAATTTTCGCCACGTTGATAATGACTGCATAAGGATGAATTGATAATGATGCTTTTATTGATTCGTAAAAATCCTCTTAAATCTTTGATAAACTCATCGATTTCTTTTAATGTTTTTGCTACATAGTATTTTGTTCCGTTAATTAAAAAGATATTGGAATAGTTACCATCTGCTTCAATATAAGAGATATCATTCATCTCAATAAATAAAGTGCTGTTCTTAACGCGGATGGCCATCCGTTTGTTCTGGTTATACGGATTAATATTGTTTAATAGATTTTCATAAAGCAGGATCTTGTTTTCTTTTTCAATTTTTTTCTCTGCTTTTTCTACGGCAATCTTTAGTTCTGAAATGTCTATTGGTTTTAAAATATAGTCCAGTGCACTGAATTTTATGGCATTGATCGCATACTGGTCAAAGCTGGTAACAAAGATTATATCAAAACAAATTTCTTTAAATTTCTCCAATAACTGAAAACCATTTCCATGAGGCATTTGAATATCAAGAAAAACAAGGTTTGGTTTTTTTTCAGTGATTTCTTGGTAACCGGATTCTACACCATCTGCAGATCCTACTATTTGTACTGATGGACAGTGTGTATTCAGCAGGTTGCTTACTAATTGACGGTTTGCGTGTTCATCGTCTATAATGATTGCTTTTAGCATAATTACATTTTTACTGGGTGTTAAGTTAATACATTTCTATCATTGGTAAAATAATTTCTACGGTGGTTCCTGTAGCATTATTGTTATCATCATAGTTATCAATGATTTGAATTGAAAATTCACTTTCCTGCCCAAATAGTTCGATACGCTTGCCTGTTAGCTCCATTCCAACTGATTGATGGCTTTTATGAACTATTTTTTTCTTTATCTGATCTGATGCTTTTCTGCCAACTCCATTGTCAGCAATTGTTATGTTTAATAACTCATTATTTTTTTCTATAGTAAGCTGAATACGACCCTTGCGGTCTTTCAACGGCATTAACCCATGCCATATTGCATTCTCTATATAAGGTTGTAATAATAATGCTGGTATCATCAGCGATTCAGTATCTATTTCTTTACTTACCTTTAGTTTGTAATCAAACGATTCTTTGAACCGCAGCTGTTCCAATTCAATGTATAGTCCCAGCGTGTCTAATTCTTGTTGTAATGTAATTTCATTATTTTTTGAGTTATTCAATACCAATCGAATCAATTTTGAAAATTTGATCAGGTAATCATAAGCAAGTGTTGAATGGTTTTGAATAATAAAATTTTGAATGGAGTTTATTGCATTAAAAATAAAATGAGGATTCATTTGTGCGGTAAGTGCCTTCATCTGATACTCTGCCAGCAATTTATTGATCCTTAATTTTTCCTCTTCCTTTCTTTTAATAATATTTATCCGCCATAAAATGATCAGGTAAACAATACCTATCAGGGCTACTATCTCTAACAGAATAAACCACCAGGTAAGCCAGAATGGCTTGTTGATAACAAATGAATAGCTGAAAGATTGTTTGCTCCAGATCTTGTCTATGTTTGCAACTTTAAATTGAAGTGTATATTTACCTGGAGCAAGATTATTGAATAACAACTCGTTGGATTCGGTTTCCTGCCATGCTGTATCTAAATTAACCAAACGGTAACGATAGCGATGGTTTCCCTTATCTTTGAATGTAAGTCCTAATAAGGAAAATTTAAAATTGTTTTGATTGTAATCAAATCTGTTTTCAAAAGGTCCGATTTTGTTATTATTTACTGTAATACTTTCCAGATAAGCCGGAGAAGTATTGATTGGACGGGTAACCTCATCTATGTCCAGTAAATTTAAACCACGTTTGGTTCCCACCCATAAATGATTGTTCTCTACTGATAATTGTGTAATTTCATTGGAACTCAGTCCATTCTTTTCTGAAATATTTTTGATTGGAAATGATTTGTTATTGGTGATATAGCTTATGCCCTGATTGGTTCCTACCCAAACATTGTTTTGCTTATCAATAGCAATTTTGTGACAAATAGTGGAGATGAGTCCATTTTTTTCAGTTAGCTGATCTACTGTCTTTCCTTTCAGTCTTAAAACCCCGTTGCCGATGGTGGCGATCCAAACAAACCCATTTGAATCGGTTTTCATATCGGTAATTTGTCCATTTAAAAAGGGTGATAAATGATTCAGATCAATGAACCTGTAATCTTTAAATAAAGCAAGCCCTTTTTTCCCTCCCACCAGAAGGTCATTTCCATAAGGAATGACAGAACCTATCCGGTAAGGACTTCTGAACATGGTTGCCTGGTTCTGGAGATTGTTTATCGGGCCTAAACCTCCATTATTAACGATCCATATTTTACCAGTACCATCCTTTACGATCCTTTTACCTGAACGCAGATTGTTGTTCAGAGACAGACTAAGGGTGTATTTATTATCTTTTGAGTGTCTGATTAACTGGTGACTAAAACTTAAATAAGTAGTATCACCAATTGTTTTCATATAAAATAAACCTGCATTCTTTTCTGCCAGATCTGTTAACAGCGAATCCTGTGTAATGGTAAGATCTTCCCCTTTTCCCACTTTGTTGTCGTAGGTAACAAAAAACACCTGGTTATAAGCATGACCGATAAAAGTAATGTCATCGTTCAAATACGGAATATTTGAAAAAGTAAGGATAGAGGTGGAAGGTATGTAGAACACTCCCTTTTCGAGTGTCGCCACCCAAACTCCTCCTTCATGATCCATACAAAAATCGTCAACGGAAACTTTATCATATAACCTGATCGGTTGTTGCTCCCAATTACTGTCTTTAAAATAACAGGCACCCTTACCTTTGAAACCGATCCACAAACCATTTTTAGCGTCTGTATATATTTTTAAAATGATGTCATCCAATTTTTTAAAAGTGACCGGTTTATTTTTTTCTATTCTGAAAAGGATATTATTTATCGAATAATAATATGTTTCATTTTTGGAGACAGCCCAGGAGACCTTGTTTATAGGATAATTCATTTCTTTAATTGGAAAATTATAATGATGTACATCCAATTTGGTTGCGTAACGGCCGCAGTTAAGCACACCTTTAAAAAAAACGGGTTTATTTATATCAGGCAGTAAAAAAACAAAAGGATCATAGCTGGAACTGATAAAGGCAGCATTCTTTTCTCCTAAACAAATCAGGTTGACAACTGAATGGACATCAGGATCAGATGGTGGTGCTTTTAAATGGTGGATCCTGGTTGGGTTGTTCATGGAAAAGAACATTACCTGATTATTCGAAGTGATCCAGATGTTATCCGCAGAATCGGCATAAATACTAATGATAATACCATGTGAAGTTGTGCATTTGCGGACAATATCAGATGCAGGCGTTTTACGGATCGTATCATTTTCCCAATAACAAATTTCGCCGCTCAGGGAAGCGAACCAGATACGTCCTTTCCGGTCCTCACACATTCTTAAAACGGTATTATCTGCTAAACCGTTTGCAGTAGTGTAGTTGGTTAAATGTGTTCCGTTGAATCTTGAAACACCACGGTCTGTGGCGAACCACATAAATCCTTTTTTATCTTGTAAAATGGTGTATACCTCTGAACTGGGGAGTTTATTGTCGGCACTAAGTGTATAGTAATTGAACTGTTGCGCTTGGAAACGTAAGGCAATTAATAGTAGGAATATAATAATATGTATCCGAAGCATCGGCATAAAGTAAAGTCAAGGATTAATTCCCTGGCTTAAACGGAAAAGTATTAAAAATCCTTGGTATAACGAATAAATTAATCCATAGTTTTTAACTCTGCGACCAATTCAGTTAATGCTTTCTTAGCATCGCCAAAAAACATAGATGCTTTTGGATCATAAAACAACAGATTATCGATACCTGCATAACCAGCGTTCATAGAGCGTTTATTGATCACGATATTTTTTGCTTTATCAACTTCCAGTATGGGCATTCCATAAATAGGAGAGGAGGGGTCGGTTTTGGCAGCAGGGTTTACAACGTCATTCGCACCAACAACCAATACAACATCTGTTTGTTCCAATTCCGGATTAATATCATCCATCTCCACCAGTTTGGCATAATCCACATTTGATTCGGCCAATAAAACGTTCATGTGTCCAGGCATACGGCCTGCTACAGGGTGAATTGCGTATTTAACTTCCACGCCACGTTCTTCCAGTAATAGTTCCAGTTCATGAATGACGTGTTGCGCCTGTGCAACCGCTAATCCATATCCCGGTACAATAACCACCCGTTTAGAATAATTCATCAATACAGCTAAATCGGATACCTGAATATCTTTAATGGTACCCTTTACTTCGGTTCCGGTGGCAGCAGTCGTTGCTCCAAATGCACCAAATTCTG
>CAZMRM010000146.1:6519-9065 GCA_964568515.1 uncultured Chitinophaga sp.
TACACATTACCAGGGTCAACAGCGTTCCTGCTGAGCCCACTAAAATACCACCTGTCAGCATGACCTTGTTATCGTAAAGAAATCCACCAAAGGCCGCTGCTAAACCTGTAAACGAATTTAAAAGAGAAATCACCACAGGCATGTCCGCACCTCCGATAGGTAAGGTAAACAAGATACCATAAATAATTGCAGCAGCAAACAAGGCATAAACCAATAACATGCTTCCTCCTGTGATGGCAACATAACCGGCAAATGCAATGACACCAATCATAATGATGGTATTTAAAACATTGTATTGTGGTAAACGTACCGGTTTATTCATGGTACCATTTAATTTTAAATAAGCGATGATACTTCCGGAGAAAGAAACCGAACCAATAACCAAACCGGCAACAATAGCAAGCAAGGTTCCTATTGGTGCTTCTGCAGCTCCGGCTGGATGTGCCACCGCCAAATGGTTGAATTCAATGATTGAAATCAATGCAGCACATGCTCCCCCCATACCATTGAACATGGATACCAGCTCAGGCATTTTGGTCATTTGTACCTTTTTAGCCGTTAACCAACCAATCACAGTTCCCAAAGCAATTGCACCGAAAATCAAACCGAAGATCATTCCCGGAACATCACCTTCGTGAAGGAAGATGGTCCCTATAATGGCGATCGTCATACCAACGGCTCCAATTATATTTCCTTTACGGGCTGTTTTTGCATTCCCCATCATTTTCAAACCCAGAATAAAGGTGATGGTGCCAATCAGGTAGCAGATTTCTAATAAATTATGTTTCATACAATTAAAATTCGTTTAAAATTTAGTAAAGGAAAAGAAAAGCGTCCGGATATGATTCGGCTACTTTTTCTTCTTAAACATTTCCAGCATGCGGTCTGTTACTACAAATCCACCAACAACATTCAATGTTCCAAGTAATACAGCTAAAAAGCCAAGGATAAGTGCCAGGTAATTGGACGGATCTACATTTAGCATTACATGAATGGCTCCTACAATTACAACCCCGTGAATGGCATTGGCACCACTCATTAATGGAGTATGTAATACACTGGGTACCCCTCCGATAACCTCTACTCCTACGAAAATAGAAAGAACAACGAAATAAAAGATTTCTCTGTTTTCTCCAAAAAATGTAAGTATTTGTTCCATGATAGTTTAGTTTAGGTAATTTATTTTTTTATGCTCGCGTGAACAATTTCACCCTTAAAAGTAATTAATGAACCTTTAGTTATTTCCTCTTCTCTTTCCCATTTAAAAGCATCTTTGTCTGCTAAATGCAATAACAAGGTTTGAATATTTTTGGCGTACAGGTCACTGGCATTCATTGGAAGTAAAGAAGGAATATTTCCTTCCCCGATAATGGTAACCCCGTGTTTTTGGACATTTTTATTTAGTTCACTTCCCACTACGTTTCCTCCCTGTTCTACTGCCATATCTACGATTACGGAACCAAAGCGCATACTTTTCACCATTTCTTCAGTTACAAGCACAGGAGCTTTTCTTCCTGGTATCAGGGCTGTAGTAATAACCACATCTGCTTCTTTTACATGTTTGGAAACAAGTGCCTGTTGTGCCTTTAAAAATTCTTCGGAAACTCCTTTCACGTAGCCGCCTTCCATTTTAATGGATTCATCTCCTTTTACAACAATGAATTTTCCACCCAGTGACTCTACTTGTTCTTTTGTTTCGGGACGGATATCACTTACTTCTACCACAGCTCCCAAACGTTTAGCAGTAGCAATTGCTTGTAAACCAGCTACTCCGGCTCCAAAAATAACTACTTTGCCCGGGCGAATGGTTCCTGCAGCTGTTGTCATCATCGGAAAAATTTTACCAAGTGTATCAGCCGCCATCAAAACAGCCTTGTATCCGGCAAGATTTGCCTGTGACGATAATGCATCCATTTTTTGAGCTCGTGAGATACGTGGAACAGCATCCATCGAAAATGAAGATATACCAGCTTTTACACAAGCATCCACCAGTTCCGGATTAGTTGCAGCCCACATAAATGAAATTAAAATAGCATCTTTTTTCATTTTTGCTATTTCATCCCCTGCCGGGGCATTTACTTTTAATACCACATCTGCATCACTATATATTCTGGAGGAATCAGCAACAATCTGAGCTCCTGCTGTTGTATATGATTCATCTGAAAAAAAGGAATTTAATCCTGCTCCTGATTCAACAATAACTTCAAAACCTTTCTTTACTAAATCTTTTACAACATCAGGTGTAAGGGCAACACGGTTTTCTTTGAATTTTGTTTCTTTAGGAACGGATAGTTTCATCGTATTAATTTTTGATTGTAAATGAGTGGATCTGTAAATTCAAAAAAATCTGTTTAAACTTACCTTAACCAATAATTAAATATAGCGGCGAAAATAAGCAAATTAATTTATTCACCAAAATAAGCCTTGGCAAAGCGGAACGATTGATTCCCATGATTAAACAACAAGTCTAAACAAAAATGCCGGTAAAGGTTTATAATGCAATGAAATGTTTTTTAAAAGAGCATCTTTTGGAGGTCAGCAAATCT
>CAZMRM010000147.1:0-1395 GCA_964568515.1 uncultured Chitinophaga sp.
ACCAAAGAGTCCAGCCGCGCTGCTGACAAATGCTATTTAACTGTTTATTTCGGCGATTCAGATACAGGCATTTTTTACAGAAATAACGGAACTGATTTCACACTTTGCGGACAACCTACTCCTGATGGACAGAGCCTTGGTAATGATATCAAAAAAAACATTTATGAAGGTATACATACTTACCCCGGACCTAACAAGTATGTTATTACCATGGAAGATCCCAACCGGAATTCCAATATCTGCAACTTTAGTGGCTCCCAATCTTCTCTCATTTCTTTTTTCCTTCGCACCGAATTACAAATAAATGCTTTTTTACCACCAAACAGTTCACCCGAATTACTGAATCCGCCTATTGATAACGGTTGTGTGGGAGAATGCTTCGAACATAACCCCGGTGCATTTGATGCCGAAGGAGATAGTTTATACTATAAACTGGTTCCCTGCTATGGTAACGGACAACCAATTGCCGTATTTCAGCTTCCTGAAAACATGACATATGAAAGCATCAATCATATGAACGGGGACCTCATTTGGTGTATACCTACCCGACTCTGTGAATATAATGTAGCCATCCTCATTGAAGAATGGAAATTATTACCGGGCACAAAACAACGTTATTTTGTTGGGTCGATCCTGCGTGACATGCAAATTGACATTGGTGCCTGTCAAAATAAAGCACCCGTTATTAAGGCAGTGAATGATACCTGCATCACCGTTGGAACTACCCTTAACTTTACCGTGGAGGCTTCGGATCCCGATATGAATAAATTGGAACTGACAGCCTCTGGTGGTCCATTATTATTATCACCAAAAGCCACTTTCAGTTCTACCCCTGCTATTCAAAAAGTGACAGGTGTTTTTAGCTGGACACCGGATTGCAAACAAATACAACTTTTACCTTACCAGGTAACCTTCAAAGTAACAGATAACCACCCCACTACACCATTAGTAAATTTTGAATCTGTATTTATTAGAGTTGTGCCACCCGCACCCATTAATTTAACCGCTACTCCCAATGGCATTAATATGGATCTGGCCTGGGATCCAGCCTTTTGCCACGATACAATTGGGGGAACCCGGCTAACAGGATATCAGATTTATCGAAAAAATGCCTGTGACCCATGGAAACATGGCGTTTGTGAAACAGGTGTACCTGCCTATACGGGATATACATTAATTGGAACGACAGATTACAAAACAACAAATTTCACAGATAACAACAATGGAAAGGGGCTCATTCATGGAGTCAGTTATTCCTATATCGTTGTTGCAGTTTATTTGGACGGATCAACAAGCTTTGCCTCGGACAATATTTGTGCACATTTGGTCAGAGATGTGCCTATTATTACCAATGTCAGTGTTTTAGAAACAGATGCCGTCACCGGTAAAATATGG
>CAZMRM010000147.1:1405-6058 GCA_964568515.1 uncultured Chitinophaga sp.
AAAATATGGATACATTGGGCAAAACCATTGGGCATTGTTCCCAATCTTGATACAATTGTGAATCCACCTCCTTATGAAATCCGGTTATTACAATCCCCGGGGTTTGATGGTAACGCATTAGCACCAATCGCAAGCTATACCTATTCTTCCTATTCACAACTGACTGATAGTGGTTTTGTGAGTGCTTCATTAAATACGTTAGATTCGGCATACAGCTATCGGATTGATTTTTATTCGAACAGTAATCTTAAAGGCTCAACTCCTGTTGCCTCTTCTGTTTATCTGAATTTAACCGCAAGTGATAATTCACTAACCCTAAACTGGCAAACAGCGGTTCCCTGGACAAACTACCAATATATTATTCATAAGGAAACAGTTGCCGGATCCGGTGTGTTTAACCCGATTGATACAACCATAACACCTATCTACACAGAAAACAATCTAATCAATAATGTTTTGTATTGTTATAAAATAACAACAATTGGTGAATATGCAGACACTTCCTTGCCTCGCCCGTTATTTAACACCTCGCAAATAAAATGTGGCAAGCCGGTGGATAATGTACCTCCTTGCCAACCGCCATTAACACTTGATAATACATGCGAATTAGAAAGCAGTACCCTTACCTGGATAAACCCAAATACAACTTGCAGCGATGATGCTGTGAAATACAATATTTATTTTGCGCATACAACCGAAGAACCTCTTCAGCTTGTAGAAACAATCAATGACATCAGCCAAACTACGTATACATTTTTTAACACCGATTATGGAGTTAAATCCATCGCCGGCTGCTATGCCATTACAGCAGTAGACACCTTCAACAACGAGAGTCCGATCATTGATAAATACTGTATCGATAATTGTCCTTATTATGAATTGCCAAACGTATTCACTCCCAATGGTGACAATATAAATGATCTGTATAAGCCCTTACCTAATTATCGTTACGTGCAAGATATTGAAATAAAAATTTATGATCGCTGGGGTTTATTGATGTTTGAAACAAAAGATCTGGATATTCTTTGGGACGGTATAAATACCAGTACCAAACGAGCCTGTTCCAGCGGAACTTATTATTATATATGCGTTGTTAACGAGATACGACTTTCCGGTATTGTTCCACGCGTACTAAAAGGATTTATTGAGCTCATTAAAGATGAGTCCAAACAACAAAAATAAATTATGTTCTCAGGCATCATTGAAACAGTTGGCAAAGTTATGCTTCTAAAAAGAGAGCAAAGTAATTTACATATCACCATAGGATCCGAATTTACAAACGAGTTAAAAGTTGATCAAAGTATTGCTCATAATGGCGTTTGCCTAACCGTTGTATCTGTTGATGACAAATCCTATACTGTTACTGCAATTGATGAAACACTCCGAAAAACAAATCTTGGCTTTCTGAAACAAGGTGATGGGATTAACCTGGAACGTTGCATTAAAGCCGGGGATCGGCTGGATGGACACATTGTTCAGGGACATGTGGATCAAACAGGTATCTGTACGGATGTGACAGACAACAATGGCAGCTGGATTTTCACTTTTGATTATGACCCTGCTTTGAACAACCTAACTGTCGAAAAAGGATCTGTCTGTGTGAACGGTGTGAGCCTTACGGTTGTCAACTCACAAAAATCATCCTTCTCTGTATATATCATCCCTTATACATTTGAGCATACAAATTTTCATTCCATCCAAAAAGGAAGTGTAGTGAACCTTGAGTTTGATATTTTAGGAAAATACATCAGTAAGCTTATGTCTATGAAATGACTATTTTTTCATTGTCTGTTTTAAGAGAGAGAAATCCAATCAGGATATTAATGAAATTTAAATTTCAACAAACCTTGTTTAAATCTTCGTTTTTCTTTATCAGCTTTGTGATTTTATTTACATTTTGCAAGAAGGAATACTCCGGTGTATGTGTCAATCCAGGTGGCAGCACAGTTATTTTCACCGAAAAAAACACAAAAAGTAAAGCCGATAAAAAATGTTTTGAATATTACAATGATCATTTTGCAAGCACGGCTATGAATGAAACCGGTTGTGAAATAAAATAAAAAAACCTGCACAATTGTACAGGCTTTTATTTATATAAATGGTCTGTTAAAATACAGCACTTGCTACTCTTCTTGTTACTTCCGATGTTCCCATGGTATAATAATGCAGACAAGGTGCTTTTTCTTTGATAAGCTCCTTTGACTGACCGATGCACCATTCTATTCCCACTTCTTTTACCTCTTTATCCGATTTGCATTTTTCCACAGCTTCCAGTAAATCTGGAGGAATGTCGATCTTAAATATTTTGGATAAAACAGTTGCCTGTTTTTTGGTCGTCATTATTTTTAATCCGGGAATGATGGGTACCTGAATGTCCATTTCCCTGCATTTTTTTACATAATCAAAATAGGCCTTGTTATCAAAAAACATTTGCGTAACAACATACTCTGCACCGGCATCAATTTTAGTTTTTAAATACCTCATATCCGACACCATGTTTGGAGCTTCGAAATGTTTTTCCGGATAACCTGCTATACCAATACAAAAATTCGTAGGGGCCACATCAGCCAGGTCGTTTTCAATATAGGTCCCATTATTCATTTGATGGATCTGTTTCACCAGATCGATCGCATATGCATGCCCATTGGGTTCAGGAACAAACTCAGGTTCGCTTTTAATGGAATCACCACGCAAAGCAAGTACATTATCAATTCCAAGAAAATGAAGATCGATCAATGCATTTTCTGTCTCTTCTTTACTAAAGCCGCCACAAATAATGTGAGGTACGGTATCTACTTTATATTTGTTCATGATGGCCGAACAAATACCAACGGTACCCGGACGCTTACGAATACTTACTTTTTCAAGGTAACCACCATCACGTTTTTTATACAGATATTCTTCACGATGATACGTTACATCTACAAAGGATGGTTTGAACTCCATGAGCGGATCAATGCCATCAAAAATGGATTGTATGCTTTTTCCTTTTAAAGGTGGGAGGATTTCAATAGAAAAGAGCGTAGAGGATGCTTGTTTAATGTGATCAACAACTTTCATATATTTTTTATAGATTACTTTGGAATAACTAACCTTCGAACTGATCAGTATTCCTGTTCTTTAAACTTACAGGTTTAATATTTTAAGTGTGCAAAGTAACGGTTTGAAATATTAAAAACCAAATTAAAGTGGATAACATAGCCAGCGATAATCGTCAAATTTTTAGTAAATTCGCAGTCCTTAAGAAAGTCACGAATGGAAAACATCAGAAATTTTTGCATCATTGCACATATTGATCACGGGAAAAGTACACTTGCCGACCGTTTACTGGAATATACGAATACCATTAATAAACGGGACATGCAGGCACAGGTACTGGATGACATGGATCTTGAGAAGGAGCGCGGTATTACCATAAAGAGCCATGCCATTCAGATGGATTATGAATTGAACGGGAAGAAATATGTGTTGAACCTGATTGATACACCTGGTCACGTCGACTTTTCCTATGAAGTTTCCAGATCCATTGCTGCCTGCGAAGGAGCATTGCTTATTGTCGATGCAGCACAGGGAATTCAGGCACAAACTATTTCCAATCTTTACCTGGCTTTAGGAAATGACCTGGAAATTATACCGGTAATGAATAAAATTGATTTGCCCAGTGCAGAACCTGAAGTTGTAAAAGACCAGATCGTTGACCTGCTGGGCTGTAAACGTGAAGAGATCATTCCGGCATCCGGCAAAACAGGGATGGGTGTTCATGATATTTTAGCTGCCATTGTGGAACGTGTTCCTGCTCCGAAAGGCGATCCAAAAGCCCCTTTACAGGCGCTTATTTTTGATTCGGTATTTAACTCTTTTCGCGGGATCATCGCTTACTTCAAAATTGTAAACGGAAGTATAAAAAAGGGAGATAAAGTAAAGTTTGTTGCTACGGACAAAGAATATATTGCCGATGAAGTAGGCGTACTCCGGCTGAAGCAGGAGCCAAGGAATGAAGTAAAAACAGGAGATGTGGGATACATCATTTCCGGAATCAAAGACGCACGGGAAGTAAAAGTGGGAGATACCATCACCAACGTTGTAAATCCTTGCCTGGAAGGAATTCAGGGATTTGAAGATGTGAAACCCATGGTATTTGCCGGGATTTATCCGGTAGACACCGAAGATTTTGAAGAATTACGCTATTCCATGGAGAAGTTACAGTTGAATGATGCTTCACTTACCTGGGAACCGGAATCTTCTGCTGCTCTTGGATTCGGTTTCAGATGCGGCTTCCTTGGTATGCTACACATGGAAATTATTCAGGAACGCCTGGAACGTGAATTTAACATGACCGTTATTACAACTGTTCCCAACGTATCCTATTATGCATTTACTTCGAAAGGTGAAAAAATAGTTGTCAATAACCCTTCCGATTTACCGGATCCCAGCAAACTGGATCATATTGAAGAACCTTATATCAAGGCGCAGGTCATTACCAAAGCGGAGTATGTCGGATCCATCATGAGCTTGTGTATCAGCAAACGCGGGATGCTTACCAACCAGGTTTATTTAACCACTGATCGTGTTGAACTGATGTTTGACATGCCATTAGGCGAAATTGTATTTGATTTTTATGACCGCTTAAAATCCTGCACAAAAGGTTATGCA
>CAZMRM010000147.1:6068-8968 GCA_964568515.1 uncultured Chitinophaga sp.
CCGTTTAAAAACGGTTTCAAAAGGCTACGCCTCCTTCGATTATCAACCACTTGAATACAGAGCGAGCGACCTCGTAAAACTGGATATACTGCTTAACAGCGAACCGGTGGACGCTTTATCATCCCTTATTCACCGTGATAATGCCTATGAATTTGGTAAGAAAATGTGTGAAAAGCTGAAAGAGCTTATCCCCCGTCAACAATTCGAGATACCCATTCAGGCAACCATCGGAGCCAAAATTATTGCACGTGAAACCATTAAAGCAATGAGGAAAGACGTAACCGCCAAATGCTATGGTGGTGATATTTCCCGTAAACGTAAACTTCTTGAAAAACAAAAAGAAGGGAAAAAACGTATGCGCGCCGTAGGTAACGTGGAAATCCCCCAAAGCGCATTTATGGCAGTTTTGAAGTTGAATGACTGATCCGACGGACGACGGAGCCGGTTGGTCACTTCAATTGTTTGAGCTGTTAGAAAATTTTAAAGGATCCTCTACGGGTGAATTTCCTGATTATAGAGTAAAATTAAGGGTAAATCCCCTGTTGACGGATCGTTCGAAAAATTTTAACTTTGCTGTAACATTTCATTTATCCTGTCGTCTTAGGTTCAAAAATCGCATAAAATCCTTCTTATGACCATCGAAGAATTCAACACAACCGTTGATTTGTATGCCGACCAGCTTTATCGTTTCATACTTAAAAATATGAAAGATGAAGAAAAGGCGAGAGATGTTGTTCAGGATACATATGAAAAGCTATGGATGAAAGTCTCGGAAGTAGCGAGCACCAACGCAAAATCATATATGTTCACAACTGCCTATCACACAATGATAGACCGGATCAGGCGCGATAAAAAACAATCGGAACTCACTGCTTCCCGTGAACTCAGCTTAAGCCATAACCGGCAATACAGTGATTTGAAGGAAATCTTGGAAGAAGCACTGACCAAGCTTCCGGATATACAGCGTTCCGTAATTTTGTTGAGGGATTATGAAGGATACAGTTATGCAGAAATAGGTGAAATAACCGGACTGAATGAGTCCCAGGTAAAAGTCTATATTTTCAGAGCCAGAGGATTTTTAAAGAATTATATCGGTGCAATGGAAAATGTGATTTAATCATGAATATTAATAAAAACAATTACGAAGCTTATTTCCTCGATTATCACGAAGGAAATCTTTCACCTCAGGAGGTGGCTGATCTGTTCTTGTTTTTGTCCCAACATCCTGAATTAAAAAAAGACTTCGAAAACTTTGAAAACATTCTATTGGAAGATTTCTCTCTTCCTGTTTTTGGAGATAAAGAAAACCTAAAAAAAAATATCACAACAAATAATTGTGACGATTACTTTATACGCTTTATAGAAGGCACATTAACGGCAAATGAAATTCAACTTCTGGAAGTATTCCTGAAATTAAATCCTGCATCTTTAAAATCTTTTAATCTCTTTAAGAAAACCAAATTACAGACAGACACTTCCATTGTTTTTAAAAACAAACTGGTCTTAAAACGTCCGATTGCGGTAACAGAAGAGCAACTTATCGCTTTTGTAGAAGGTGTTGCCTCTCCGGAAGAAGGTGAATTTATAACGCAACAATTGGCTGTTGATCCTGTTTTGCAAAAAATGCACACCGCTTTTGAACATACAAAGCTCCTTCCGGATACAAGGGTTATGTATCCTCAAAAACAATCGTTAAAAAGAAAAGAAAGAAAAGTTATCCCGCTTTTTTATTCAGCTGCTGTTGCCGCTTCTGTTATTTTATTGTTTGGGCTCTTCTTCCTGACCCGTTTGAATACGAATGCACCGGTTGACCATCAATTTACAGACAACAAAAAACAACCGGTAATTGAGAAAGAAACCGCTAAAAATGCAGCTATCGTAATACCTCAAAAAGAAAGGGTTCCTCAGAGTACTGATATCGCTATGTTGAAAAACAAAAAAAATCCGGATACTGTTCCTGAAAAATTTTTGAAAAAAAATGTGGCAGTAGACAAAAAGGATAGCGTAGTGATGACTACTCCTATAGCTGTTGATCCTTCTGCCATTGAAATAACATCTGATAATTCCATTGCTTCTCAGAATACAACAAATGAAATAAAAAATACACTTTCACCGATCGACTCTCTTCTTCCGAAAGTTCAGAAAAACCATCCGTCAATTGCCGGTATAGAGAAAAAAGCGCCGGCGAAAGAACAGCAATACGCTTCATTGGGTGATTTTCTTACAAACAAATTAAGGGAAAAACTATTTGATGTTCAAGATTCGGAATCTGAAAAGAAAGAGAAAAATCCTAAAAAAATCAGCGGCTGGGACATAGCCGGCATTTTTGCAAAAGGGTTGAGTAATCTGACCGGGAAAAAGATTGAAGTAAAACCTCAATTCAATGAAGAAGGCACGGTCACTGCTTATGCGCTCAGTGCAGGGAAATTTGAATTTTCAAGAATAAAATAGTCCCGTCAATAACGGGACCATTTCGTTTTATTCAAAGAAGATCACAATACTGCTACTTTCTTAGACATCAACTCTTCAATTTCTTCTACCTCTACCGGAATATTTTTCATTAAATCCACAGGTCCTTTTGCCGTTACCAGAATGTTGTTCTCGATACGTATGCCCAGATTTTCTTCAGGGATATAAATTCCCGGTTCACAGGTAAATACCATACCGGCTTCCATTTTTCTTCCAAAATCGCCCACATCATGCACATCCAGACCTAAAAAGTGAGAGGTTCCGTGCATAAAATATTTTTTATACGCCGGCAGTTCCGGGTTTTGTTTTTTAATATCATCTTTCGTCAGCAATCCTAAATCAACCAGCTCTTTTTCCATCAATTGTCCAACTGCTTTATTGTATTCCGTAAATGTATTTTCAGGCACAAGCATTTTAATGGCTTCTTTCAT
>CAZMRM010000148.1:0-8891 GCA_964568515.1 uncultured Chitinophaga sp.
AATTCTACCAGGGATTGATTGGAAAGTAACAAATTCAAACCGGAATCGGCATTAAGGTTCATCCGTTGTTGAAGCTGCTGCGTATCAAATTCAATGCGGCTCAGGTATGCAAAAAGAATAAATGAACTGCTGACAATGGCAATAATAATGGAAATAATTACGGCATAGAAGAGCGAACTTGCTTTTATCATTTACTTGTTTCTTGCGGGGCTTTCTTTTTCTTTTTTTTTGGATTTTCCCTTTCCACATTTGATGCATTTGGTCCGGTTCCCGGTTGTGGTTCTACGGAAGAAATTTTTTCTTTCTTTTTGAAAAGGGAATTGAATTTTTCTTTTGCCGGTTTTTTGTTCCCTTTTGCCGGATTTTCTGTTTTAGTAGCAGGAACGGTATCTTTTTTTTCCTTCTTCTTAAAGATACGGGACATCTTTTCTTTGAAATTGCTTTGTTGTTGTGTGCTGTCCTTTTGGACTTTTTGTTTTTTGATAATTTCTTTACCGTTTTTGAATTTTTTTACGGATGTTATTTCTCCATCTGTATACATTGTCTGCTTACCGTGCAGCTCATCATTTTTATATCTGGAAACCACGGTCAGTTTACCATCTGTATTAAACTTTTTATACTCACCCGATTTTTTTCCGGTACGCCAGTAGCTGATCTCATTTATTTTTCCGTTCTCATGCCAGTTGATCCAGCGGCCCTTTTTTAAGCCCTTCCTGAAAATCCCTTTTTCTTTTAAGGAATTGGACAGATAAAAGGAAGTATAGGCACCATCGAGTAATTTCCCATCATAGTCACCGGTTGTTTGAAGGATCCTATTGGAAGAGTACCAGAAATACGTTAACGACTCATTGGTACTGATTCGTTGTGCAGTATTTAAAATAGTAGCCTTGATCGTATGATCCGGATAATTTACATAAACCATGTAAGCGTCTTTTTGTTTCAGTAATTGTGCAAAAGATGCATTGAAACAAAATAGGAGGATCCACAGGATGGGCTGATAATAAAATATCTTGTTTTTCATTGAACAGTTATTTATGAATAATTTTTTTCTCTTTTAAAAAGTGAACTTCGATCGAATCTTTAAAGGATTTATATAAGAGTACATCACCGGCTGTTTCTCCTACCTTTAACATATGATCCTGTCCGTTTACCTGAAGCAGCACCATTTCTTTGTTTGATTTTTGATTTCTGATGATTCCGTTGAACACAATGGTTGGCCAGGGAGTAATCACTTTAACAGGAGGAGGTGGTGGTGTGCTTTTATGAACAGGTTGGGTGGATGCCTCCTGTTTTATGAAAAGCTTTCTTAAAAATGGATCACGGTAGGACGGATGAATAGAAAAAGTATCACTTATTTCTTCGCTTGCAAGAACGGAAAGAGGAGCAGTCATTGCTGCCGGGTTCTCTCCGGAGTCCATGTTCTTGATTATTTTTTGGATAATAAGGCCCCACACTACTAATGTAGCAGGAATTAACAGGTAGAGCATTTTTTTATTTTTCATGATCAATTAAGTCTAAACGACCACCAGAATGAAGGTTTACTTTCCTTGTTATCTTTTGTGGCAATTACCCTCCAATAGTATTTGGTAGAAATCAGTGCTTTGGAAAAACTATAGGTATTGTTGTTATTTGTCAGTTCATTTACCAACATAAGCAAAGGAGCATAAGTAGTGTCCTCCGAAACCTGTATCCGGTAATTGGTTGCTTTGGGAACGGTGTTCCATCTTAATTCAATGGGTGATGTGGTAATGGAAAGCGTGTCATTTTTAGGAGAAATAACAACCGGTACCTCCAGAAGAAGCGTGTCGATGGTCAGTTTAAATTCAGAATAAGGTGAGCTTAACAAACCATTCAATGCACATACGCGCCATGCAAATTCACCGGTATTTGTAAACTTGTGTTTAGTGCTGGTTGATTTGGTGTTTACTGAATATAGGGGTATTCCACCTTTGTAAGGATACGTATAGATCTGTAGATTGTATTCCTGGGCCATGTATAAAGGCGACCATGAAAATTCGTGGTCCAGGCTGTCACTGATCTTATTATTGGAGGGGGTGAGCAAAACCACCTTTTGATTGCTTATATCCGACGTACTGTCAATTTGAAAACGAAAAACAGATAGTCCTGTTTCGCTTCCATTGTTTTGTCCGTAGATCTGCCAGCGATAATATCCCGGTTTGAGTGTATAAATGAACTGAGTGGCTCTGACATTTGTATCCACTACAAATTCTTTTACGGTTTCGTAAGTATCATCCGTGGTTTTAAAAATCTGAAGATTATAGGAGGTTGCACCTTTTACCTCTTTCCATTTAAAGGTTTGTGTGAGTACATCCGTTTTTGAATAGTCGGAAGGTGATGTTCCATAAACCCATTGGCTGGAGATATTTGATTCAATGAACTCTTCACAGGAAGGCAATAAAAAACCCGTAATAAGAACAGTAAATACGATCAGCAATTTATTTTTCATGATCTTTCTTTTTAATATTTTGTAAGTATATGGTTGCTGTCAGCTGCAGCTCTTTTGTCTTGAAATCTTTTTTCAACTGGTAGTTAACAGCAGCAATCTTTCCAAGATTGTATTTTTGCTCCAGCAGATAAACCAGATTGATGAGTGTAAAGAAATTGCCGCCAATGGTAAACTGATTGGTTTCAATCGAAAGGTTTCCGTCTTCTGTTAGCGTTGTTTGCGGAAACTCTCGTAACACAGCATTTTTTGATTGACAGTAACCGGTAATGAGGCTCAGTAATGCTTCATTTACATTTTCCTGCAAATTATTATGTGTTCCGATTTTAGCATCCATTTTCACAAGCTCCTTTTCCAGTTGGGCCGCAAGCAGAGGCTCATTGATGGCTTTTTCCATCAGCGCTTTATTTTGCTGGTATTCAGAATAAGCATCAATCGTTTTTTTTATTGCAAATGAATAAACCAGAAAAGCAACAACAACACCTGTTAGAAGCAGGAACAAATTTTTCTTTTTATATGTCAGATTTTTAAACAATATTATTTATTTGATGGTTATTCCAATCAGGAATATACCGGCTTCACCGGCGTTTTCCTGTTTATAGTTCAATAATGAAACATCATTCACCCAGTTTAATTTTTTGATTTTTTTCATCCATTCGTTCAATTCGGTATTTCGCTGACAATTTCCGGAAACCAGGATGGTTTTATTTTCGAAGGAAAACCCGTGATCTTCCTCACCCGCTTTTTTCTTTTTTAAGGGATGAATGTTTAGTCCTGTTAATTGCAAAGATGAGGGGAGCTCCTTTGCCAGCTGATCAGCAAAATACGACGTACGTGAACTTTCCAGCAATCCATTTTCTTTCAGAAATCCTTCTTTCTGATCAAAGTCGGATCTTAATTTTGCATAACGTTGAGAAGCAGCCTGTGTTAATTCCAGTTGTGCAGTCATTTCCCTGTTTTTGCTCCAGTAATTATTAAAAACAAAATAGTTTATAATTAAGATCAGGAATATGGTAATGAGAAAGCTCCAGCTTCTTAATTCAAATTTTTGCTTCTGCTGAAACTCTTCCTTTAAACGGTTCAATAAACCGGAACTCACTATATCCTGGGTCTCTCCTGTAAAGCCAGTCAATGCCGCAGCAAAAGGGATGAGTAACTGACAGGGAAGCAAATCATTTCCTATCCTTATCTGGTCCGGAAGCGGAGTGCTGCTCACTTCAATGTTATGGATCTGTTGTTCTTTTACCTGAAGTTTAAAATTATTAATATGTAAATGTTCATTATCAAAGAGGGCAGGATCCAGCAGCGGCAACAAATTATTTACTACAAAAGGGCCTATGAAACAAGCGGAAATATTGGTTAATTGATGATCAATAAATTGTTGCAACAGCTCATTCAGGCTATTTACCCGGATAACGGAAACAATGGCTTCTTCCGTATTAACAGGGGTTTTCTGAATTACAAAATCTTCGGGATTTGCATTGGGCAGTAATTTATTCAGAAGAGTGTTGGCAGAATCATTCTCGTTAGAATGAACCTTTCTGTGAATAATTCCTTTTCCGTTAATGATCACATTCAGAGGAACTTTTGGGTCGATGAGTTGTTTTATTTCAGCAATGGAAAGAATGTCCTTTTTTTGTAATACAGTAACAAGTGTTGATTGTTGTTTTTTTAACAGGACCAGATGCAGCTGATAACTGCCGTCAGGCATGAGGATAACCTCCAGCCCGGCAGCTGATTTCGGTTTAAACATATTTTCTAGCCCTGTCTTTTTAAACATCTTAATAAATAACAGTTGGTTTAATAAAAATGGTGAGCTTACTTTTGGATTTGGTTCTGCTACGATCGCTGAAGAACCATCTGATGATTGGGATTCTTGAAAGAACCGGTATTCCAGATCCTGTTTCATTTTTACTTTCATTATCAAGTCCGCCAAGCATTATCATTTCCTGATTTTTAACACGTATCAGTGATTTGAATTCTCTGGAAGAGGTATTGTAGGGGCTGCCGTCACCTGCCGACTGGTTGGTAAACGTAGATTGGGTCACACCAATTTCCAGTGTTATTTGTTCATCACCGGAAACGATCGGATTGATGGTCATGGAAAATTTGGCTTCCAGCGGTTTATATATAATGGACTGAACAGTGGTGGTACTTTGTGTGGTAATGGTGTTTGTATTGTTCTCTCTATAGTATCTGGTTTCTCCGATACTCATTTTTGCTTCATTCCCGTTAAGTGTTGAAAGCAGGGGAGTAGAATTGATTTTTACGTCGCCGTTCTGTTCCAGTAATTTTAAGGTCACATAAAAATTAGGTGTTACTTTTCCCAGGTTGACAATGCCTGTTCCGTTGATTCCATCAATAACGGAATTAATGGCTTTGGAACCAAGTTTTAAATCCAGGGAAGGAAATACTTCTCCGCCGGTAACGGTTGGTTTCTCACCTAATCCTGCATGGATTCCGCTGGCCACTGTAGACGAATGATTGATATCAATGATCATCACTTCTATTGAAATAACCGGCACAACACGGTCAATATCGCGGAGAAATGCTTGTATCTCTTCAATACGGCGCAGAGATCCGCTGGCGATAAGGCTGTTTTGATCATTAAATGCTTTTATCTCTACTCCTTTTTTAAGCTCAGCAGGAATAAAATCAACTACTTTTTCGACGGTACGATAACGTAAGGAAATTACCTTTGTTGAACGGATGCCTTCTAATGCACGTTCACCAATGAGGTAAATGTCTCCGTCTTTTTGATACGAATACTCGGTTCCGTTAAACAAGTGGTTCAGAAAACTGTCAAATGTTTCATTTTTAATATTGAGACTGGCATTTCCTTTAATTTCTGAGAAAAGGAAATAACTTATTTTTAATTCTTTTGATACCTGTGCAAGTATATCTGCAATAGGTGTATTGAGGGCTTCGAGTGTTAACTTATTACCATCTATTTTCAGTTCCGCTTCGTCATTGGATGTACCGGCGGCGGTGTTTTTTAAAGAGCGTTGTTTGGTTCCCTGTTTTTGGTTGTTGCTGGTACCGTCATCTGCTTTTTCGATAAGATAAAAATTATCAGAGGTTGGTGTTACCTTTAAATTATTTGCAAATGCAAACTTATCCATGGCCGAATTAAATGACATGTTCTGGATGTAAGCGCTTACAATTTTTCCGGACAGGTCAGGTGAAAAAACAACATTCTTATCAGAGATCTTTGTCAGTTCTTTGGCAACCATTGCCAGGCTATCCTGGTTAAGATCCATCGTTAGCAAGTTTCCTGCTTTGTCGTAAGAAACTTTTATGGCTTTGGGAACATAGGTTATTGTTTGAATGGCAGGTGGAGGAGCAACAAATTGTGTGAAGGAAATAATGTTGCCTACAAATGTTACATCCAGGTCATATTTTTTAACGAGGAAAATTAGAACATCCGAAACAGTTACATTGGAAAAGTTATTATAAATTTTTGCCGTCAGGTTTGCATCGATGCTTACATTTAAGCTGTTGGTAGTAGCGAGTCCTCTGATGAATTCCTGGATGGATACTCCATTTACAGAGAGCTCCACTTTTTCATTAAGTCCTGGTGAGCTTGCTGACAATTCTTTGAGTTTGTTTTCTACGGTTGCATAACGTTCCTCCTGTGCCATGGCTACATTAAATAAAAGCACTGCAAGAAGTAAGAGTCCTGAATTTTTAAAAGACAGTATCTTTTTTCTTTTTACAAAGCCGGTTGTTATAGGTGTCAGAAAGTGGGTTACAACCGGACAGGCTTTTGAATAAAGCTTTTTCGAAGCATCTGAAACTGTTGAATGGAATGTGGTCATCTTATTTTAATAAGCATTTAATAATATAGGATATATCTCGTCAATGGTTGTTAAACCACTTTCAAATAGTTCAAAAGCATTATCACGTAAAGTTTTTATATTTCGTGTTTTTAATAATTCTTCAACTGAAAAGTGTCCGTTTTTTATATGTTCTGCCAGTTCAAAATCAATCGGAATGACTTCGTATATAGCTTTACGCCCTTTAAATCCTGTGTAATGGCAATGTTCACATCCTTTGGTTGTAAAATGTTTTTGAATTTTACGGGGAGGAATGAATGTTTTGGGAAACTGATTTTCATCAAATGCTTTTTCTTCTTTACACTCTGTGCATAACAGTCGTAATAAGCGTTGTGCAACGGTTGTATTAATGGTACTTGCCAATAAAAAAGAGGGAACTCCCATATCTGTTAAACGGGATATGGTTCCCCAGGCAGAGTTGGTATGTATGGTGGATAAAACAAGATGACCCGTTAATGCCGCACGGATGGCCATTTGTGCAGTTTCACCATCACGGATCTCTCCCAGCATGATTACATCCGGGTCCTGACGAAGAAAAGAACGCAATGCACCGGCAAATGTTAACCCGATGGATTCTTTCAATTGCACCTGGTTGATCCCTTCCAGCGTATACTCAATAGGATCTTCAATGGTAATGATATTGGATTTTTCTTTATTGAGTATTTTCAGTGTTGCATACAAGGTAGTGGTTTTACCGGAACCCGTTGGCCCGCTGATGAGAATGATTCCATGGGGTTTTTTGATCCCTTCCAGGTAATCATCCAGTTCTTTTTTGTTGAATCCTAACCGTTCAATTTCAATGTTTGTGGCATCATTGCTTAATAAACGAAGCACTATTTTTTCACCATGTAAAGTAGGTAATACAGAAACACGGATATCAAATTTGTGTCCGTCACTGCTAAAAAAAATACGTCCATCCTGTGGTAACCTTTTTTCAGAAATATCCAGGTTGGCTTTTATTTTAATTTTGTTGATCAGTGAGGGATAATCTGTTTTACTGATTGTATACCGCTCGATGAGCAAACCATCAATACGAATACGTACACGGCATTTTTCTTCGTATACCTCAATGTGAATATCGCTGCTTCCAAGGTTTTTGGCTTCCGCAATAAGCATGGGTAAAAAGTCATCGGCTTTTACGTTCCCTGCGCTTACCTGCTTTACGGTAGCATGTGTATGAGTGTTCCTGTAATATTTACCAAGTGTTTTTTGAATGACGGAACTGGAAGTTTTTTCCAGCACAATGGATCTTCCGAATAACATTTCCAGTTCATCTGTAAGGTGATGATGATATTTATCTTCCGCTACGAATAAGGTAAGACTGGAATTTCCTTCCGCATGTTTTGGAATAATGGAATAATGCCAGGCCTGCTGGGGAGTGATGGTATGCTGCAGGTCAAGAGACAGGGATATGTATTCTTGCTCCTTCATGATCCTTGTAATTTAGTTAGCAGGTAGGTATCATTATAAAAATCAATATGAGGAAAAACAAGGGTTGTTGTAAGTAATACAATTAATACAACAGCCATTGCTCCTGCAAGGGGAATATCCTTTGTTCTTTTTTTTGAGAGCAGGTTATAAACAATAATTCCCGTAAGGGTAAGGATCATGCTGCACACATAAAACACGATGAAATTCAATGGAGAAAAAAAAGCAGAGACCACTACAAAAAAAAGAACATCTCCGAGTCCAAGACAGGTATCAATGATGTTAAGGAATTTTTTGTTTTTGATGCTGAAATAAATTGTTAATAAGACCAACTGCACACTAATAAAAGTGATATTGAATAAAAAATTATTCAAGTTGTTATTTTCAGAAGTCATGGATCTTATCAGAACACCTGTTAAAGCAAGTGGAATCAGAAACCATGAGATCTGTCTTTGCTTAAAGTCCTGAAACACGATAACAATCAGAGAAAAAAAAATAAGGAGATCGGCAATTAACAGCATGATTAATATTTAAAAATCTATGATATAACAAAAGCGTATCTGTTTTAGTATTAATCAGGAGTAACTTCCTTGATGTTTTTATCCTGATCCACTTCCCAGATATTGAATATGCCGTCACCGTCAAAGTCGGTAATTGCGGTTGCACGTGCCTTGAAAGCATTGTTGCTTGCTTCTACTATTTCAATCTGGTAGTTTGCATTTCCTCCCTGGCTGGTTAACTTGGCCGGTTCAAAGGCAATTTCCGTAAAATTATTGCTGTATTTGGAATGCAGATAGAAATAACTTTTTTCCAGTGTATGAATATGTTCCAGTTGCAATTGTGCCTCTGTACTTTTTGCTTTGGAGATGAGGGGCATCAGGTTGGGCAATGCCAGTAAAACCAGGATCCCGATAATAATCAGCACAATGAGCAATTCCATCAAAGTGAATGCTTTTAGCTTTTTAGAAGAATGTTTAAACATTTACTGTTCAGGTTAAAAAGTTATAAATTTTTGGGGATGTTTTTAATGAGTTTCAATAAAAAATCGAGGGACCAAAGATAGACATATTATGAAAAGATACCAACAAACGTTTGTTGGTTTTGAATAAATTAATTCACTGCTTTATCGATTACCGATAATCATCTTAAACCGACCATTCATT
>CAZMRM010000149.1:0-7427 GCA_964568515.1 uncultured Chitinophaga sp.
GGCGAAAGCGAAAGTGAATAATACCAGCAATGTATATGTAATGAATGATTTCAAAATCCTTTTGACTTATTTATTGTACAAAAATACTCATAATAGTAATACTATTATTGCAAATAGTACGTATTTAACATTTAAAGGTTCTAATTCTGAATAAAATCAAGGAGTTAATTGTTAGAATTTAACATTTGTTAAAAAACATTTTTCAAAAATTTTACCTTAAATAAGAACTTTTAAACCTATAACTATGTAGCGGATAGTATTATACCATGAATATGGTATTGCCTCAAATGAGGTTATGTATTTTCTTTGTATGCTTCCTCAAACCGCAATATCCGGGTCCTGGTTAGTAATTGTAATGGGAATTCATTTGAAAGCAAACGATAGCTATCAACACATGAAAAAAATAGTTAATAAAACACATCTGATACTTGGTCTGATTACAGGACTGATCATCGTTATTGTTGCATTAACCGGTTGTATTTATGCTTTTCAGAAAGAGATCCAAAACCTCACTCAATCCTATCGGTTTGTGGATGCACAGGAGGGTTCTTTTTTACCGCCTTCTCAGTTAAAAAAAATAGCTCAGCAGCAATTACCAGGAAAAACGATCAATGGCATTCGTTATGGCTCAAAAACCCAAGCAGCTGTTTTAGCTTCGTATGGAAGAGCGCCTGATCATTTTCATCTTGTTTATTTAAATCCCTATACCGGTCATGTACTAAAAGTAAAAGATATGAATGCTGATTTTTTCAGGTTTATCCTGGACGGGCATTATTACCTGTGGTTACCGCCTGTTGTAGGTCAACCGGCTGTAGCAATTGCAACCCTTGTTTTTGTATTCATGATCATCACCGGAATCATTTTGTGGTGGCCAAAAAATAAATCGGCAGCCAAACAACGGTTCAGTGTTAAATGGAATGCTAAATGGCGAAGAAAAAATTATGATCTTCACAATGTTTTCGGATTTTATGCTTCCTGGATCTTGATCTTCATAGCCATTACCGGACTCGTTTGGGGATTTGAATGGTTTTCAAAATCATTTTACTGGATCACCTCCGGTGGTAAATCACTTGTGGAATGGAGCCCTACCCAATCAGATACAATGAGTATGGGTAAAAGTAATTTTCTTTCCCCTGTAGATTATATCTGGCAAAAAACAGCTGCTGCCAATCCAACTGCGGAAACCATAGAAATGGATTTTCCTGATGATAAACAAGCAACAATCAGTATAACAACGAATACAGATGCAACCACTTACTGGAAGGCGGATAATCGCTTTTACGATCAATATACCTTAAAGGAAGTACCGGTAAAGCATATGTATGGCCGGTTTGACAGTAAGTTATCTGCGGCAGATAAGCTCCGTCGTATGAACTATGACATTCATGTAGGTGCTATCTGGGGACTTCCTGGAAAATTTTTTGCTTTTTTTGCATCTCTTATCTGTGCTTCACTTCCTATTACAGGATTCATGATCTGGTGGGGAAGACGTTACAAAGAAAAAACAAAAACAAAACCTGCTTTTGTTAAATATGTTGAACTTGAAAGAAATGCCATCGAAGAAAAAGTAAATGCCCAACGAATTAAAATAACCAAGAAAGAAAAGCCGAAGCATGATCACTCTGTAAAAAAAGAGTGATCACCATTTCAAAAAATCTCTACCCTTTTCTGTATTATTTATTGCTGATCGGCACTTCTCTTATTCATATTTTTGTTTATACATTCTTACAATTGCGGCATTGCTGGCTTTTCGCTGTTGTTTAAAATAAATGGATGTACCTAAACAAATGGCTCCGGCTCCAAGAAAAACAAATCCGGCATTACGAAAACTCCTTGCTTCTTTATTATAGGTATTGCTATTGGAATTATTCGGAGGATAAGGTTCATACAAATCACTTATAGCAAGCGACACAACTCCAACAAGCACCAACGGAATGGCACCAAATCCTATATACTGGGCCCCTCTTGCCTTTTTTGCTTTTTTAACGGCAGCATTCAGTTCCGGATTATTCAGTTCCAACATGCGTTTGTATAACTGATTTTCTCCTATACGTTTTTCATCGTAATAAAAATTTTTACCACGCATTTCCAATATGGGCTTTCTGACAAAATAGTCTGTTTTATTCGTTGTTAAAACAGGTGTTTGAGGAAAAACATCTGAACTGCCGTTTTGATAATTGATCCGTTCAATAGAAGATTTTGTATCAATATACACAGGGC
This sequence comes from uncultured Chitinophaga sp., assembly GCA_964568515.1. Taxonomy (GTDB): domain Bacteria; phylum Bacteroidota; class Bacteroidia; order 2-12-FULL-35-15; family 2-12-FULL-35-15; genus 2-12-FULL-35-15. The sequence goes on from CAZMRM010000149.1 coordinate 2,221, forward strand.
CATCAGCCATTTCCCATTTTCTGTATTTTACTTCCGTTGTTGATACTTCCAATACCTTACCAATGATTTGCTGTCCATCCCGTTTAATGATCGTATCCTGTGCCAGGCATTTATAATTTATAAAACACAATAGGAAAAGAAAGGCACTATACCAGGAGGTCTTTACTGTTAAGTTCATTTTGTTTGTTATTTTGGTTTATTGTTTATTTATTCTAAAAGAATGTTCCTTAATTTTTGGTGGCGTAACCTTGTTGATACAAATGTAGTTTTTTGATTTCTGTAAATATATAAATCCTGAGAGGTATGCGAGACAACCAATAAAACTATCCAAATAAAAATCAGTGTGCTTCTAACCAATTGATTCCAGTACCCATACCAACTTCCATTGGAACACTTAAGGTAGTCATCGCATTTTTCATCCTGTTCTCAATAATTGGTTTTACAACATCAAGTTCCTCTTTGAATACATCAAATACGAGCTCATCATGTACCTGAAGTAACATTTTTGATTTCAGATTTTTTTCCTTCAGATCTTTATGAATATTGATCATTGCAATTTTAATCATATCGGCTGCACTGCCTTGTATTGGTGCATTGATCGCATTTCTTTCCGCATAGCCACGAACAGTATGATTGCTGGAATTGATATCTCTTAAATAACGTCTTCGCCCTTTAATGGTTTCAACAAATCCCTTCTCTCTTGCAATGTCAATACTTTCATCCATATATGCTTTTATACGCGGATATTTTGCAAAATAATTATCGATGATGGATGCTGCTTCTTTTCTTGAAATATTCAATCGTTCAGACAAACCAAATGCAGAAATACCATAGATAATCCCAAAGTTAACCATCTTTGCATTTCTTCTCATATCCGCTGTTACTTCTTCCAAGGGAACATTATACACTTTCGAAGCTGTTGTCTGGTGAATATCCTGTCCCGATTGAAATGCCTCAATCATTCCTTCATCTTTGCTGAGTTCAGCAATAATTCTTAATTCGATTTGTGAATAATCGGCTGACAATAAAATGTAATCTTCGTTTCTTGCAACAAATGCTTTTCGTATTTCTTTACCACGAATAGTTCTGATGGGTATATTTTGTAAATTGGGATTATCAGAACTCAACCGGCCGGTTACTGCCACTACCTGATTATAGGAAGTATGGATCCGATTCGTACGCGGGTTCACCAATAAAGGCAAAGTATCTACGTAGGTATTTTTTAATTTTACCAATTCTCTATAATCCAATATTTTTCCTACTATCTCATGCTTGCCAACCAATTTGACTAATACATCTTCTCCTGTTGCATACTGACCTGTTTTTGTTTTTTTTGGTTTTTCCACAATTTTTAAAACCTCAAACAAAATATCACCGACCTGTTTTGGTGAAGATACATTAAAAGGAGTACCGCCTAATTGCTGTATCTCTGTTTCCACAGCCATGATATCTTTTTCAAGCGCCAACGATAGTTCGGCCAGTGCCTGTTTATCCAGTGTAATCCCTTCCGCTTCCATATCTGCCAGTACCGGAATAAGGGGTATCTCCACTTCTTCGAATAATTCCTGAGTAGAAGTACTTTTAAGCATCGGCTCAAATTTTTCTTTCAGTTGTAATGTTACATCTGCATCTTCAGCGGCATACTCTTTAATTTGTTCCACCGGAACATCCCTCATGTTCAATTGTCCCTTTCCTTTTTTACCAATCAAGGTTTCGATGGATACAGGAGAATAACCCAAATACGTTTCAGACAGAACATTCATATTATGACGCATTTCCGGCTTTATAAGAAAATGCGCCAGCATGGTGTCAAACAACTTTCCTTTGAGTGTAACATCATACCATTTCAAAACAGAAAGATCATACTTAATGTTTTGTCCGATTTTCTGAATTTTTTCATTTTCATAAACAGGTTTAAATTCATTGATGATGGATTGTGCTTCTTCCCTGTTCTCAGGAACAGGAATATAATATGCTTCGCCAGGAGTAATTGAAAAAGATAACCCAACCAACTCCGAATTATTGGCATCAAGTCCGGTTGTTTCCGTATCCAGACTGATAGCGGACTGGCCCAGCAATGTTGAAATCAAAGAAGTACGTTTTTCCTTCGTATCAACAAGGTGATATTGATGGGGCACTTCATTGATTGTTTTATAGATAACATTGGTATCCGTTTCCTCTTCAGGCAAAAATTCGTTTTCTACAGCGGCCTCTGCAACTGCTACATCCGATTCGAACATATCAATTTGATCCGAATTTAACTTGATCTGGGCAGGTTTACTTTTTCCGTTCTTTGTTTTTTCGGGTTTGTTTTCTACCACATTCAAATTCAATTGCTCTGCCAGTCTTCTGAATTCAAGCTCATTAAAAAGAACTTTCAATGCTTCTTTATCCGGCTCTTCCATCAGCAAGGCATTCTCATCAAATTCAATAGGAACATCACATATAATGGTTGCCAGTTTTTTAGATTGAATGGCCTTATCCTTATTCTGTTCTACTTTTTCCTTTAACTTCCCTTTTAATTTATCCGTATTTTGTAATATGTTTTCAATACTTCCAAAGTCTTTGATTAACTGAATGGCTGTTTTTTCACCTACTCCCGGGATTCCCGGAATATTGTCCACCTTATCACCCATTAATCCCAGAATATCGATTAACTGGCTGACATGAACAATTTCCCATTTTTTACATACTTCTGCAGGGCCCATAATTTCAACTCCATTTCCCAGACGTGCAGGTTTGTATATAAAAATATGATCAGAAACCAGCTGCCCATAATCTTTATCCGGAGTCATCATATAGGTTGTATATCCATGTTGTTCCGCTTTTTTGGCAAGCGTTCCTATAACATCATCTGCTTCATACCCATGAGAAAATAAAACCGGAATATGAAATCCTTCAATAATTTTAATAATATAAGGAATGGAAGCAGCCAGATCCTCAGGAATTTCTTGACGGTTTGCTTTATAATCTGCAAACTCTGTATGACGAACGGTTGGTTCTGCTGTATCAAAAACAACTGCTATATGGGAAGGTTTTTCCTTTTTTAATACTTCCAGTAATGTATTTGTAAATCCAAGAATGGCGGATGTATTCACCCCCTTTGAATTGATGCGGTGGTTATTGCTGAATGCAAAATAAGCACGGTAAATCAATGCATAAGCATCCAGTAAGTATAACCTTTTATTATTTTCAGACATGGTCAATTATATTGGAATAAGTCTTTACGTTTTTATTCATTTATCACGTAAAAATAACCAAAAAACATGAGTCAAAGCCGAATGTAATTACAATTAATAAGGTCATGCAAATATAGTTAAACTGATAATCAATCATCTCCTGCTTTTGTTGATCTGTTTCAGGAAAGCAGTTGAATATTCGTCGCATTTGGGCTCTAATCCAAATGTTATTGAATGCTTCTAAAAAAGTAAAGCCACCTTCCTATGAAAGCGACTTTGTTTTTTTTAATTATTAATGAAAACTATATTCCTGTGTTTTATCAACATTCTGCTCCCAGCGTTATTGTACCGCTTGGTCCGCATGCTATACAGAAAGATTGTTGTTTCCAGGTCACTGTTGTAGGACACCCTTGCGTATTCGGGCCACACGTTTCGCTGTCACTTCCACCCTGAATTAATTTCATCTGTTCACTGTTCAGATTCGCAATGGTTTCTTTGTTTAAAGAAAGCTTTTTTTCAATTTTGATCTTTTTCATGTTCTGATAGATTAAAGGTTTCGAATAATCAAACTTAACCGATTGATAGTGGTTTTAATAATAATTATCTGTTTTCTTACTTTATGGTCAGGTTTATTGAGTTAACGGTGCTCATCAGAATACTTATTTTCAACACCTGTATAAAAAATAAAACGACCAGTTGTTTGAAACAATTGGTCGTCTATCAATTAGCCTGTTTACAACGGTTGAATACAGAGATCTGAAATCCTGGTTGTAGGTGTTTGCGGTGTTCCTGGGCATTCAACCCATGTACGGATACCTCCACCTTGGAGCTGAGCCATTTCCTTTTTATCAAGACTGGCAATCGCTTCTTTGTTCAGGGAAATTTTCCTTTGCAGCTTTTGTGTTTTCATTTTTCATCAGTTTTTAGGTTTATATCAGATGAATTAACATGTTTACAACTGCAAATTTAAAACCTTAGTATTATTTGCTATAGACATTTATACTAACGGCTGTTTTTGTTGTTTCATCGGTCAAATAAGGGTTAAATAAAAAGAGCCCTGTAAAAAAACAGGGCTCTTTTTAAATAAATTCCTCACTTATTAATTGGTCAGGGGTTTGTTATACGCATTAAACACTTCCACAATATTGTCAAAATCGTATTTTTTTTCTTCAAGACCTTTTACAATTTCTTCATTATCGCCCATCACATCCGTAATTTGCTTTTTAAATTTCCCGGATTTGATCTTTACAAATTCTCCGGCTTCCTTTTCCATATAAAAATCGGACCTGACTTTAACTTCATTCATCTGCAAAACTTCTACCTGTGCCTCGTAAAGGTTTACTGTTCCTTTGGATAACCGTTTCACAAACACTTGTTCTCCATCCAAATTTCTGGAAATAAAAGTGGCGCCGTCTACTTCATATGCTTTTACTTTATCAGCATGATAGGTTTTTGTCTCTGTTCCATTTGTTTTTTTGAAACTTGCCTTCGTAAAATTATCATATTCTTTTTTAGCATTCTTTCTGATTTCGCCTTTTAATGTATCACCATTCAAAAGTACAACATAACCTTTGTAGTACTTGGCCTGGGCATTACTGTTTTTATTAAAAGAAACGAATAGGAAGAGAGCTAAGGTAAAAGAGAGAGATAATTTTAATTTCATAGGGGATTTTTTACGTTAGTTGTTGTTATTATTTCAAATATATACTATTAAATTCTTAAATTAAAACCAGAAACCTGTTCCGAAAGGCCATGTTAGTAACTTTTTTATATCCACTCTTAATTAAAAGAAGGAATCACGCTTAGGTAAAAGACCTTCTATAGGGCAGAGGGAGCGATTTTAACAACCTTTCCTTACAAAATACGTAAATAAACCCCACTGGTTTCCAATCAGAAAATTTTAATTATTAACAATTATCCGTAAATAAGTCCCGTATTTGGCACCATTATTTATTTCTTGCATACTTTAAATTAAGCCTTGTGAATCTGTACTCTACCTTTTGTTTTTTACTATTGATCCTGTTTTTT
>CAZMRM010000149.1:7437-8858 GCA_964568515.1 uncultured Chitinophaga sp.
CCGTAAAAAAGCCAAAACCTGTTGTTATCATTGAAAAATCGGAATTTGTTAACCAAAATGTAACAAAAATTATAGCCGGAACCCTTACAACTTTTCCCCCTTCACAAACACTGATTTTAGCCGACGACAGTCTTCTGGCAACAAAGTCCCTTATTGCGTTCTATGCATTAAGGAATTATGAACCGCTCTGGACCAATCAAGGTAAATTAACCATACAAGGTGATTCGCTTCTTGGCTTGCTAAGGAATGCGGGTAGCGACGGATTAATCAGCTCGGATTATCATTTACAGAAACTGGACAGCTTATTAAAACATGAAAAAGGAAGCCATAAATTTGATGCAAATAAATTATCAGAAGCAGATCTGCTTTTAACGAATGCCTTTTTTACCTATTCCGTGCACATAAGCACCGGTCGGTTAAACAAAGACAGTCTCGTTCGTGAATGGCATCCCCAAAATTTGGATACCAATTTAGTGACCCTATTAAACAGGGCCTTCAGCCATAATACCATCAAAAGAACAATTCATTCGCTTGAACCACAAAGCAAGCGTTATCAGCTTTTTAAACTTGCACTCAGAAATTTTTTATTCGAATTCAACGGGCTCTCCTGGGACAGCTTAAAACTGAACGAACCCAACACTTTAACCAAAAGACTGAAAGAGAGACTTCTGGCTAGTCATGATTTGATGGTAACAGAAGCGGATTCATTGACCTCTGATTCCATTCTCGTAGTAAGAGGCATTAAAAATTTTCAGTGCCGTCATAACCTGATTGAAGATGGAAAAATCGGAAAACTTACACTTAAAGCACTTCAAAGAAGTAAAGCCGATTATATATCACAACTGCAACTCAACATGGAACGCTGCCGTTGGCAGAATCTTCCTGTCGAAAACAGATATATCTGGGTTAACATACCAAAATACGAATTGATACTGGTGGATGAAGATACCATTTACCTAAAATCGCGTGTAATTGTTGGTTCAACTACGAAAAACACTCCGGTTCTTAAAAGTAAAATCACAAATTTTTTAATTTATCCTTATTGGAATGTTCCTTATAATATTGCAACAAAAGAATTATTGCCCATTATTCAACGCGACTCTTCTTATTTACATAGAAAAAATTTTGAAGTACTGAATGGATTTAACCAGGTGGTAGATCCCAAATACATTGTATGGAAAAAATACAATGAAAAGTTCTTTCCTTGGCGAATACGTCAAAAAACCGGTGATGAAAATTCATTAGGGATCTTGAAATTTAATTTCTCAAACAAATATGGAGTATATCTTCATGACACGGATAATCATAGCTTGTTTAACAAAGAAATGAGGGCCCTGAGTCACGGCTGTGTAAGGGTCGAAAAATTTTTAGATCTTGCGAAGTACCTTATCCGTGAAGACAGCGTAAAATATCCTGTTTCA
>CAZMRM010000150.1:0-3490 GCA_964568515.1 uncultured Chitinophaga sp.
AATTCCATTTGTTGGCCTGGAGAAAGGAGCTCTGAAGGTGGCTGCTAAGGGGGGAACGCAACAGGGAGGGTTGAATTTATTTAAGTGGGGAGCAGAGCAAACAGGTAAATCTACAGGTTGGAAAGCTGGTGATTACATGCTACATCTTCCAAACAAAGGAACACCTGCATTAAATTGGAAAGCTAATTATGGAGCTCTTCGTAGCGAAATGAATTTAGGAAAACCAATCTTTGATTCATACAGATTGCCTAATGGCAATTTGATTCCGACTGGAGGTTTTTTAAATGCAGAAAGATATATTTTACAAACTCGTGGCTGGATGTATAACCCCGGTAGTGGAGCATGGATGCCACCTAGATAAGCAGTTATGGAATTTAATCAACTTGTATCCGATAAGCTCGGATTGATTTTTCAGAAGAACAACCTGCACATCACAGAGCAGTTTAAAAATTACGTGAAATTAAAATCTGATAGCGTAATTATTACACTTAACCATAATGAGCGAGAAAACTCGAACGCCTTTTATGTTGGCAGCAATGAGGATTTTTTATATCCAATTGATGAGTATGTTCTCAAAAATGCTTTTAACTCCGATTTAAAAATCAATCATCTACCGAAAGAAATGTTTGTCAACAATCTTGTTATATTTTTTGAGGGAGAAGGGAAGCCACTAATAGCAGGAAATACTTATGCTCTAGAAGCGGTAGAGAAATATGTTTACAAAGAAGGAGATACATACACAACGCAATTAATAGACAAACAAATTATAGATTCTGCTGACAAAGCTTGGGAAGAAGGAAATTACAGAGACTTTATAAAATATCTGAACAAAACAGATAAGAAGAAACTACCAGCATCATATGGAATAAAGTACAAAATGGCTATTCAAAAATTGGACAGAAAGGAGTAACCTTCAACTGATTTCTTTCTTATTTTCATCCATAAAAGAACTACATTTTTCTGCTAACGTTATTATGACCTTGGATAGAAAAGGTAGTTGTTTCAATGAATTTTTCAGTAAAATTTTTTCAAAGGTAAGTCAAGGAAAAACATTGCCGATTGCATGGAATGAAATTGCTCCACAAATTCCGCAGGAAAGACATGAAGATATTCCAAATACTTTGGCAATAATGGGTGCTGGTAATGTTATTCTTTTGGGTGATAAGTTGAAGTAGGAAAGCGTATCTCTCGCGAAGCGTTGAGTTGGAACAATATTAAAATATTATTTCTGCCAACGTGTTTCATTCGAATATCTTGTTCGAATAAAGGGTCTGAAGGTACGAACATTTTGTTAGTTTATGATTAACCGTATTTTAAGTCTACCAAAGAGACTACTCAGTGAAAAGCTTCAGATGAAGTAGCTGCGAAAGGCTAAGTAAAAATGATATAATTAACATATACTTCATTTAAGAAAACGATAATTACTATTATCGTTTTTTATTTTTGTGTCCATTCAAATCGTTCTTTGACAAATGGAAAAATTTCATTATTCATAGATAACAGATTCACTTCATCCGTAAACACGATTGTAACGGAAAGCCCAGTTTTGCTATACTTAGACGAACTGCCCACAAAAAGATAAACAGTATATTCTGACTTATCAGCAAAGCTGGCTTGTAAGGGATATAAATTGTATCGTTTTTATTTTTATACATGTTTTAAACCTAAACTAAACATCATTTAATTTAATAGCGAATCGCTTCCTGTCTAAGCCCGATTGAAACGGAAAGCCTGCCTGCGCTAAAGCTTCGGCAGGTGAAACTGCTTGTGCCAGATAACGGTTTTTGGTTGTGTAACCTGTCCCGGCAGCTTGGAGTGAAAAGCGGGAATAGGGAAACTTTAAAGTGATGGGCTTTCCTTCCTAAATTTTTTAGCTGTTATTCCTGTTTTCTTTTATGATACGACGCTGTATACAGCTACGACCGCAACGGGAACATCAGGACCTTGTCGCGCAAAGGAAAAAGCACCGGTTTAACAATGGATATTTTAACCTATAACTATCAGCCAACAAAAATTAATCTTATAATGAAAAAGATTATCATTGTATTTTCCCTTCTATCTATAATTTCTTGTAACGGTGAGAAACCTGGATGGCGAATCTGGGAAAGTAAGAATAAGATCATAGGAATATATGAGAAATATTAGAATAGAGAAAGTAAGTGATATTAATACAGAATATCCTTATTTAGAAATCTTTTTAAAAGATGATTTAACTCCGTTTTTGGAAGTTTCTATTTCTTTAAAAAAAGAATTGTCTTTTAAGTTTTATGCTTCAAAGATAGACATCCTGTTAGAAGTGAAAGAATGGGAATATATCCTTGAAACAGCAAAAGATTTTTTACCCCGGGCCTTAAAGAATGAAGATGATTATTTGAATTTTTTAGAAGAGTAGAAATCGGCTCGGAAATTATTTCAGGGCCTGATAAAGAATATCTTAGGTCAGTACTTGAAAATGAAGTTAAAGGACACATATAGATATGATAAAAACGATAGCTCTTACTATCGTCTTTATTTTTATCACATTAACATCATTTAATTAATAGCGAATCGCTCTCTGCCTAAGCCCGATTGAAACGGAAAGTCTGCCTGCGCTAAACTCCGACAGGTGAAACCTGCTTGCTTAACTATGAGCATCCTAATCTATAATTTTCATGCAACCATCCCTAACCGCCTTACTTCTATCAGCGATGCAAACGCAGGGCTTGGAATTTATATCAAAGACCCATATGCTCATAATTATCCTACTTTTATAACCGGGAATCAGCAAAACAAAAACAGGAAACCATCAACAGTGCATGTGATGATTTTTAAAAAGCTGCACCGTCTGGAAACACAGATGCTGCATATACATTAAATAATAGTTGCAAAAATTAAGAACCCCATAAAATAAATTAACTATCGGTATGTTTGTACCCCAGCAGAAAAATTTTGCAGAAAGGGGTGTACCTGTCGTTCATCTCATTCATATTTTTCCTATCTTCATCCCATAATAAACCATCACAGTTGATTTATTCAGTGGGCCTTTCCTCCGCTCCAGGTGATAAATAACTGAAAATCACAACCTACTCTGGCACCTTACTTGTTTTGCGCTTAAAAAAATTAAATCTTAACATCATGATCACAACCAGAAAATTTATGCTCGCCGCACTGGCCGTTCAATTAGTGATTGCCCCTGTTTTTACGGGTTGTAGTTCCTGGAACCACACAGCAAAAGGCGGGGCCATTGGTGCAGGAACAGGAGCTGCTGTTGGAGGAGCCATTGGAGCAGCTGCTAATCACAATGCAAAAAGTACCATCGTAGGTGCCATCATTGGTGCTGCTGTTGGAGGAGCAACAGGAGCTGTGATCGGACGGTACATGGATAAACAGGCAGCCGAAATTCAGCAGGATGTAAAAGGCGCAAAAGTGGAACGTGTGGGTGAAGGTATCCGCATCACATTTGATTCCGGTATTCTTTTCGATCTGAATTCTTACCAGTTAAAAGAAAATG
>CAZMRM010000150.1:3500-8847 GCA_964568515.1 uncultured Chitinophaga sp.
TGATGATACCAACATCATCATCGAAGGTCATACCGATGATACCGGCACCAACGAATACAATCAGAAATTATCCGAACAACGGGCAGAGGCTGTTGGCAACTATGCAAAAACATTGGGTGTACTCGGAACACGTATGGCCATCAACGGATATGGAGAATCACAACCCGCACAGGATAATAAAACAGAATCCGGACGCAGGGCCAACAGAAGAGTGGAAATTGCCATCATGGCGAATAAAAAATTAAAGAAGGCCGCTGAGAGAGGAGAAATATGATCCTACATCATTTGCTTAATTAATATCCATTTGCCAGGACCTGTTTCTTACTTGCAAATGACAGGCTCTAAAAATCAGGAAGTGATCACTGCTTCCTGATTTTTTTTTTGACTTTCCCTGTCCTTGTTTTTTTTATTTTTACACAACTAAATTTTTGAAATGTCTGCAGATAAATTCAAACAGGAAATAGAACCTTCCTTTGCTTTTTCAGGAAAAACGATCACACTGGGTGGAGCCGTATATGATAAAGATCCATTACCCGGGGTCGCCATAAAAATCCCGTTGTCTACAGTCAACAGGCATGGCTTGATTGCCGGTGCCACCGGAACAGGAAAAACAAAATCCATTCAGCGATTCTCGGAAGCCTTATCCGAACAGGGGGTAAATGTATTGCTGATGGATATCAAAGGAGATATCAGCGGTATTTCCAAACCGGGAACAGAAAACCCGAAAATAAGCGAACGCATGAAACTGATTGGCGTTCCCTGGGCACCTGCCTCCTACCCCACAGAATTGTTAACCATTTCCAATGAAAAAGGATTGCGTTTGCGTGCAACGGTTTCCGAGTTCGGACCGGTATTGCTTTCAAAAATTCTGGAACTGAATCCAAACCAGGAAGGAGCCGTTGCCATTGTATTTAAATACTGTGATGATAAACAACTTCCCTTGCTGGATATTAAAGATTTTCGTGCTGTTCTGCAACATCTTGCAGGAGAAGGCAAAGAGGAAGTTCAACAAAATTATGGTGCTGTTTCATCTGCTACTTCCGGCGTGATCATGCGTAAACTGCTGGAACTGGAGCTACAGGGAGGAGATAGATTTTTTGGAGAAAAATCATTTGAAGTAGAAGACCTGCTTCAAAAAAAAGCAGATGGAAAAGCATTCATCAATGTATTGCGCTTAACCGATATCCAGGACAGGCCCAAACTCTTTTCCACCTTTATGCTGTGTCTGCTTGCAGAGATCTATAATAAATTCCCGGAGATCGGCGACAAAGGTGAACCCAAACTGGTTATTTTTATTGATGAGGCACACCTCATCTTTAAAGAGGCTTCTGATGCGCTTATGCAACAATTGGAAACCATTATTAAACTCATCCGAAGCAAAGGGATCGGAATTTATTTTTGTACACAGGCCCCTACCGATATACCCGATAGTATTTTAAGTCAGCTCGGAACCAAGATACAACACGCCTTGCGTGCTTTCACTGCAAAAGACAGAAAGAACATTAAACTCATTGCCGAAAATTTTCCGGTCACCGGTTTCTATGATACCGATCAACTCATTACGGAACTGGGAATCGGAGAAGCACTGGTGACAGTGCTGAATGAAAAAGGAATACCCACACCTCTTGTACACACCATGATGACCGCACCTCAGTCACGCATGGATGTGCTTACACCGGCCGAACAGGAGGAGCTGGTTGCTGCTTCTTCCATCGCAAAAGCATACAATGAGGTCATTGACCGCCACAGTGCCTACGAAATATTAAAAGGAAAAATGGCTCCTGAAAATTCTGCAAGCGCACCGGAAATTGCACCAACAGAAGAGAAAACAAAGGAAACTCCCGGTTTTAATCTGGGTGATACACTTAAAGGTATTGCAAACAGCAGTGTTACAAAAACTTTTGTAAGGGAAGTAACACGGGGAATTTTTGGCGTATTGATGGGCAATACAAAGAGAACAACCCGCAAAAAGAAATCTTATTTTTAAATGACCGCAGCCAGTATTCTTCAGCTACGGCTGCAGAACCAGCAATTGTCAGGTTCCACATTTAAAGAGCCGGAACAGGTTGTGCAGTGGATGGGAGCCTTACAGGCACAGGAATATACATCCTGCAAATGGGCTTTGGGTTTACGTACACCAGATTCAACGGATACCCTTATTGAACAGGCCATCGATAAAGGAAGCATCATTCGTACACATGTATTACGACCAACCTGGCATTTGGTACACTCTTCGGATATACGATGGATGCTGGCTCTTACGGCTCCACGCATACATGCATTCAACGCTTTTGGTTACCGTCAGATGGAACTGACCGATGCCATTTTTAAAAAAGCCGACAGGGTATTGACAAAAGCTTTAAAAGGCGGGAAACACCTGACAAGGGCGGAACTACAGCTTGCGTTCAAAGAAGCAAAAATAAAAACAAACGACTTGCGCTTTATTCACATCCTGATGCATGCCGAGCTGGATGCTGTTGTTTGCAATGGTGCCAGACAAGGCAAACAGTTCACCTATGCCCTGCTGGACGAACGCATCCCTCCTGCACCTGCCTTCAAAAAGGAAGAAGCACTGATGAAATTAACAGAACGTTATTTTCAAAGTCATGGTCCGGCAACCCTTCAGGATTATACCTGGTGGTCGGGGCTGACAGCAAAAGATGCACAACTGGGACTGGAGCTTGTCAAACCCGGACTCATTCCGGAAACACTGGAGGATAAAACCTACTGGATGAGCAATAAAACAGCTTCCGTCAAAACAACTCCTTCCGCTTTTTTACTTCCTGCATTTGACGAATATACGGTTGCCTACAAAGATCGTTCGCTTGCTGTGAATGCAGAAGCTGCCAAACTCACAGGCAATGGTATTTCAAAACCTTTACTGTTGCTCAATGGAAAAGTCAAAGGAATCTGGAAACGAAACGATAAAAAAAATCAAAAAGAAAGGGCTGATATCCGGCCCTTCGAAAAATACAATGCGATACACACAAAACAGATACAGAAAGAAATAAAAAGGTACACACAATTTTTAAACAGATGATACACTCACAAGGATAAACAACCGGGTGATAAACAACATCATTATTTGTTAACCGGTTTGCTTGGTACAAAACTTGGGAACTCTGCCAGGACAACAATAACTGCTACTAACTTTTAAATTTTACTCATCATGGAAATCTATCACCTTGTTCCCTCTAAAGGTGGCTGGCAACTTGAAAAACAAGGTCATCCACGAGGAATAAAATTTTTTGCAACCAAACGTGAAGCCTTGGAATTCAGCACTGAACACGTTAAACAGAACACCGGTTCTTTAAGAATTCATAAAGAAGACGGTCAGTTTGAAGAGGAACGAACCTATCCAAGGAAAAATGATCCCCGAAGTTCAAAAGGATAATATGCACCATTTATTAATACCCAATGAGTGATTCCTTCCACACATTTTTTTCCAAATTATGCTGTTGATTTATTTTTAAGATTGTTATTTTTTTCTTAAAAAAAAATTAGTAATGCCTACATGCGCGATCGACAAAATTATTAAATCATCCGGCCAAATTCAGGTTTTAATTTGCCCAATTAGCAGTTGATTCATTAGCCATTTATCTATCTTATTTAGAATTAATATAAATTAATTGTTTTTCACAAAAAATTAACATTTTTTTAAGTGGCTATGCATGTTTCTTCTAATTTTGTCGCTCGAGTAAAAGTACTCTCCCTATTAGATCGGGGTTTTCAACGGAGTTAAATAGTTAAAAATCAATATGGATACAATTTGTAACATGCCACGAAAACAAATTTTGGCCTTCTTTTCCTTCCTGTTTTTATTGTTCATTTTTAGTAGTAACCCCCTTTCAGCTGCCGACGGCGAAAAAATATTCAAGCAAAATTGTGCTGTTTGTCACAGCATGGGCTCGAATAAAATCACAGGTCCCGGTCTGGAAGGTGTGTTCACACGTGTACCTGCTCCACAGGATGAATGGTTGCACAAATGGATCAAAAACAATGATAAAATGATCAAAAGTGGAGATGCATATGCTATCAAGATCAGCGCATTTGATGCATCACAAATGACCATTTTTGAATCCACTTTATCGGATGAGGACATCACTGCCGTTGTTAAATACATAAAAGATTACAAACCAAAAGACCCTGTTGCCGCTACTCCTGCTGCAGGCGGGGATGCCGGAGGCGCTAAAACAGAAGAAGGTGTTAGTCCACTGGCGATCTTACTGGGTGTGATTGCATTTTTGATTATCCTTGTAGCCGTATTGCGCGGTATCCGTCACTCCCTTCAAAACTTACAAAATGAAAAACAAGGCTTACCGGAAGAAGAAGCGGTAGGACCATGGAGAGAATTATTAAACTGGATCAACTCACATAAACGTACCACTGCTGTCATCATCCTGATCATTTTGGGCGGTTTGCTTTCCTCTGGCTGGTATGCTTTGAAAGATATTGGTGTTTATGAAGGCTATCACCCGGAACAACCTATTTTATTCTCACATAAGATACATGCCGGTGACAATGCCATCGATTGCCAGTACTGCCACAGCGGTGTGGAAAGAAGTAAAACCGCAGGCATCCCTTCTGTAAATGTGTGTATGAACTGTCACAAAGGAATTTCAACAGGACCAAACATCGGAAGCGTAGAAGGCAAAGATGAAATTGCTAAAATATATGCTGCTGCCGGATGGGATCCTGAGAAAGGGGAATACAACAAACCGGCCCGCCCTATTGAATGGGTAAAAGTGCATAACCTTCAGGACTTTGTTTTCTTTTCGCATCAACAACACGTAACCGTTGGTAAACAGGATTGTGCAAACTGTCATGGTGATGTAAAATCAATGACCACGGTACAACAGGTTCAACCACTTACCATGGGCTGGTGTATCGACTGTCACAGAAAGACAGAAGTACCGGGCATGAAAGACAATCCATATTATGAAAGCCTGCACAAAAAACTGGCTGAAAAATACAAAGGACAGCCGATTACAGTTGACAAGATGGGTGGTATTGAATGCGCGAAATGTCATTACTAATATATCCTGAATTTTAGATCTCATCAGAGATCATTTAGCGATCAGAATTTACGATTAGAATTTAGAATTACACATAAAGATATGGCAACAAAAAAATACTGGAAAGGATTAGAAGAGTTAAACAATAATCCTGAGTTTGTTCAAAAAGCAGGACAAGAGTTTGCAGAACAAATTCCTGTAGAAGAATTCTTGGGTGATGAAAACCTTGGTTCCGGTGGAACGAACCGTAGAGATTTTTTAAAATTTTTAGGTTTCAGCGTTACTGCCGCATCCCTGGCAGCCTGCGAAACTCCCGTAAATAAAGCGATTCC
>CAZMRM010000151.1:0-887 GCA_964568515.1 uncultured Chitinophaga sp.
CGATCCTCAGAATTCATTTATAGGACAGGTATTGGAAAGTAAAAAAGGAAATCCTTTATTGCTCTCCATCATCTATACCATCATTGCCCAAAGCCTGGATATTCCTATTTATGGAGTGAACTTACCTGAGCATTTCATATTGTGTTACATGGATATAGAGCATATGGGAGTTCCAACTCCTGAAGGCAGTGAAGGCAGTAATGTTTTATTTTACATCAACCCTTTTAGTAAAGGTGCTGTTTTTGGTGCCAAAGAAATTGATGCCTTTCTAAAGCAATTAAACCTTTCACCTTTGGCTATTTTTTATGAGCCTTGTTCCAATCTGGAAATTATCAAACGACTGATGCGTAACCTTATCTCTTCCTATGAAAAGCTAGGATATCCTGATAAAAGTGATGAGTTAAAAGAATTGCTGGAAACCTTGAATTAGTATTCCGGATCACTGTTTTCCACTCTTTTTTTGCATCCAGTTAATGTCGTTGGTATCGAATCGTGTTCCGCGCTTTGCTTTGTAGATCTCGAAACGGGATTTTATTTCTGTTTGTGGCCAACTATTATTCTTTTCATCTATATCTCCCGTCTCTTTGAAGGGATCCAACTGAATGGAGCTTACTTCTTTATATTTCACAAAGGTTTTTACCACTTTGCTTTCATCCTTTCTCCAGATATAAGCATGAATACGCTCTACTTCACTTGTTCCATCAGTGTAGTTCCATTGGATGATAAGCGGCATAACTGTTCCGCCTTTATTACTGAAATGTATTTCATAATAAAAATTATTTTCCAGGGCATTGGCTTCTTCATCGGATAATAAACTCATTTTATCATATACGTTACGAATGTTTTCTATCGGATAATCGCTGTCTGCAGGTTTATTGTAATAATAA
>CAZMRM010000151.1:897-5842 GCA_964568515.1 uncultured Chitinophaga sp.
AAGGCAGTATCTGTGTCTACCAAAAATTTCATTCCGCTTTCACGGTTTCGTACCTGTGTAATGTGTTCAAAATTTTTGGCTGGTTTTCTGATTCGTGTGGTATCCATTTTTGTCGACATCTTAGTAGCATGTGTAAATTTAAAAGCCTTGACGGAGTCGATAGAAATATCTACCGGTGTGATATCATAAAACCATCCTCTCCAGAACCAATCAAGATCCACTGCTGAAGCATCTTCCATTGTCCTGAAAAAATCGGCGGGAGTTGGATGTTTAAATGCCCACCGTTTTGCATATTGTTTAAATGCGAAATCAAACAATTCTCTTCCCATAATTGTTTCCCGTAAAATATTCAATGCGGTAGCCGGCTTTGCATAGGCATTTGGCCCATACTGAATAATGTTTTCCGTATTTACCATAATGGGTTCCAATTGATTTTTTGGAAGTTTCATATAGTCAACAATTTTGAAAGCAGGACCTCTTGGAGAAGGAAAATTATTATCCAGCTCCTGTTCTGTTAAAAACTGAAGAAAAGTATTCAGTCCTTCATCCATCCATGCCCACTGGCGTTCGTCACTATTCACAATCATAGGAAAAAAGTTATGTCCCACCTCATGTATAATGACTCCGATCATTCCATTCTTCACTCTTTCCGTATACGTTCCATCTGTTTCCGTTCTCCCGTAGTTAAAACAAATCATCGGGTATTCCATTCCATTTGCTGCTTCTACACTGATAGCAGTTGGATAAGGATAAGGAATGGAGTATTTGGAATAGGTGCGAATAGTATGGGCCACTACTTTTGTGGAATAGCGGTTATACAATGCGTATGCTTCTTTAGGATAAAAGCTCATGCACATCACCGGATTTCCATCTTGCTTTACCTGTATAGCATCCCATATAAACTTACGTGAACTGGTCCAGGCAAAGTCACGTACATTTTCCGCACTAAAGTTCCAGGTTTTATATTTCAGAAGTTCGGGATTTTTTTCTTTTTCTTTTACTTCTTCCAGTGTTGCAATTTCAACGGGTTTATCAGCAGCTTTTGCCTGTAACCATCTGTTATATTGTACAGGTGTAAGCACCTGTTGCAAATTGGTACAAACACCAGTAGCGCCAACCATATGATCGGCAGGCACTTTCATCCGCACTTTGAAATTACCGAATGTAAGTGCAAACTCCCCTCTTCCGGTAAATTGTTTATTGTTCCATCCGCCGTAATCATTGTATACACACATGCGTGGATACCATTGTGCAATGGTAAAAGTATAATTTCCATCTCCTTCAAAATATTCACAGCCTCCTCGTCCACCTGTTTTTAGCCGTTCTGGAATTTTATAGTTCCATTTTATTTTAAAAACAATTTGTTGCTTGGGTTTTAACGGGGTCAGCAAATCGATACGAAGCATTGTATTGTTAATGATATAAGGAAGTGGGGCACCCAATGCATCGGTAACACTCATTATATTTATACCCAGGCCGGTGTATTTTTTTTCAATGTCTAAATCCTGTAGCTGGATATCTGTTACCGGCTGTGTAATTTTACTCTCATTAATGGCGGCAAATGCTGTTGTTGGCTGGTGCTCATTTTCATCCAGCTGTAACCACAGGTAATTAAGTACATCCGGAGAATTATTGTAATAGGTGATTTGTTCGCTGCCTTCCAGCTTTAATTCCTTTTCATTCAGAAAGGCATCAATGTCATAATCTGCACGTTGCTGCCAGTAAGCATTACCAGGTGCTCCTGAAGCAGCTCGAAAATCGTTTGCATCAGGAAGGATCGTTCCTAATTGTTCGAATTTGTTTCCATGATTGGATTGAGGGTTATTCTGAATGTTTTGTGCACAAACAAGAATCCCTGACGTGACGAAAACTAAAGTAATTAAAGATCTTTTCATGCTGATCAGGAATTAATTATGAAACATCTCCGTAAACCGGTTAACAGCAACAATAAAAGCCAATCCGCCGATAATACTGGAAATAAAAAAATTCATCGTATGCTGTTTTATACGAAAGCTCATACTCACCAGCGACATTAATAAAAGTAAAATCATTACCACAATTAACTGCCCAACTTCCAATCCTAGATTGAATGATAAAAGCGGTAATAAGATCTGGTCATCAACCAACATTTCTTTTAATACACTTGCAAAGCCCATCCCGTGAATTAACCCGAAACAAGCTGCCATCCAAAAACCTTTACTTATTTTTTCAGCCGGTTGCTCAGAATTTATTTGCAGGTTATACAGGCAGGTAATAATGATGGTAATGGCAATTAAAAATTCAACCAGGGAGGATTTGAGTGTAAATACATGCAATACACTTAAGGCTAACGTTAAACTATGTCCTACGGTAAATGCGGTGATCAACACCAGCATTTTTTTCCATTGCCTGAACGTGTAGATACTACACAAAGCAAACAGAAACAATACATGATCATATGCTTCCCAATTAATAATATGTGCAATGCCTGTTGAAAACCAGACGTAAAAGTTGTGCAAAATTGTTATTTTTGTTAAGATGAAGTCTAACAAGTATACATTATTTTTTTCAATATTGCCAATGGCAATTGGGCTTATTTTTTTATGCTGCTCTTATTCGAAAGCCCATCGTTACTATTTTAGTCTGACTGAAATCAAGATAACTACTGCGAAACCCACCATCGAATTAAGTTGTAAATTATTCACGGATGATGTGGAAGATGCCTTGTTAAAACTAACCCATCGTAAAATGGATTTGATGGCTTCTCAGGAAAATAAAACAGTGCAGCAACAAGTGAATAACTATTTTCAGGAACGAATTCGTATGGAGGTGAACAATGTTCCCTGTAAAATTGGCCTTATAGGTTTTGAAACAGAAAATGATGTTACCTGGTTTTATTTGGAAGCAGATGCAGTAGCTGTTAAAACTGCACATGCAAAAATAAAAATCACCAATACACTGTTGTATGACTTTTTAGAGGATCAAACCAACGTAATGAGCGTGCGTTGGAATGAAAAAGAGCGAACAGAAAAACTGGTAAATCCTGAAAAGGAAATCGTTTTTGAATTTTGATACATAAATAAAAATCCCTTTTCCTGGCAAGGAGAAGGGATGACCGGATGCCGTGCGAACCGTATTGGATCTATGCTTCAATAACTTCTTCATTTACAACGCCCATCGAACAAAATTTTTCGATGCGTTCATTCACTCGTTTTTGAGGGTCCAGTTTTTCAAGTTCTTTCAGCTGTTTCAGAATTTCTGTTTTTACTGTTGCAAAAATGGCTTCATGATTTACATGTGCACCACCCAATGGTTCAGGAATGATCCCATCAATCAGCTTGTTCCCCAACATATCCGTTGCAGTCAGTTTTAAAGCACTGGCCGCTTTTTCTTTAAAGTTCCATGTTCTCCAGAGAATCGCCGAACAATTTTCAGGAGATATAACCGAGTACCAGGAGTTTTCCAGCATGAGAACACGGTCACCGATACCAATACCCAATGCACCACCGGAAGCCCCTTCACCAATAATGATACAAATCACCGGCACTTTCAGCTGGGTCATTTCCAATAAATTACGTGCAATGGCTTCGCCTTGTCCGCGTTCCTCAGCTTCCAGTCCCGGGTAAGCGCCTGGTGTGTCAATAAAAGTAACGATGGGCTTATTGAACTTTTCAGCGAGCTTCATCAATCGCAAGGCTTTGCGATATCCTTCGGGATTGGCCATTCCAAAATTCCGGATCTGCCGCATTTTAGTATTAATACCCTTTTGCTGCCCTATAAACATCACTGTTTTTCCATCAACACTACCAAAGCCACCTACCATGGCTTTATCATCCTTTACAGTACGGTCGCCATGCAATTCAATAAAAGTATTATCCGTTACCGAATTGATGTAGGCCAGTGTATAGGGCCTGTCTGGGTGACGGGATACCTGCACACGTTGCCAGGGTGTAAGATTGCTGTATAGTTCTATTCGTTTTTGTTTAATCTTTTCTTCAATGTCACCGGTAGTTTTGGAAACATCTACTCCACTCTTTTCAGCAACCTGTTTCACTTTTTCCAACTGCTCAAACAACTCTTCAATTGGCTTTTCAAAATCCAGATAATTCATTTTTTTTTGTTTTAGGACACGAAACTACAAAAATAAAATTAATGACGAATAGGAAGATGTCCACAACTGACAATTCGTCGCAACTCTCTTCTTTTACTTTTTAAACATCAATTTAAATTCTGCCTTGTTTTCTTTATCATCCTGTACTTCCAGCTTGAACTGGTGAATTCCGGGCTGAAAAGGAGCATCAAATCTATAAAATAAAAAATCATTTTTAGCATCATATTCACAAAGCACCCAATTTCCATCCATGGTGGCTCTGTACTTTTTTATTCCGGATAAATTGTCGGTCACTTTAAATCCCAGAACATTCACACCACGCAAGTCGGTAATGGAATCTGTTTTAATCAATTTGAATGTTGCTCTTATTTTTGGAGGCAATGTATCCAGCACAACCGCAAACTTTCCCAGTTTTTTAGTCTCTGCAAAAATACTGTCGTTTATATAACGACTATTTTCATAATTGAATTTACCGTTCCGGACAGAAACAAGACATGCTTTGTCTCTCCATTTCTCCGGAATAGCTGCAGCGTGTATTGAAATGACCATATCTTTTTGTAAGGGTATGGTTTCATCACCAAGTGAGTACACGGATGATTGTCCTCCGGCTATTTTTGGTAATTCTTTTAAAGATAACCGTTGATCATCATACAGGGCCAAAGCCGGGATCAACACATGGATTCCAGGTAATGTAAAGCGGTTGTCTTTCATACAATCCAGAATGTTGGAAGTATATCCGGGTTTTAATTTATTCTCCCCTGTACTTTTCACTTTCAGTGATAAGGTTGCCGAATTTCCCATATAATCCTTTATAATAAATGTAAAAGCTACAGATGCGGCAAGTGTAAGCATCAT
>CAZMRM010000151.1:5852-8842 GCA_964568515.1 uncultured Chitinophaga sp.
GAACTATCTTTGAACTCAATGATCCCATTGTTCTGTACATCTTTGTAAATCTCCAGTAAATTGTTTTTTGATAAAAAACATTTCTGAACCAGCTGGTGTCCTTTTTGTTTCTCCGCATAATCAATGTGTGCATTTACATAACGTGCATTGTTAAAACTAAACCGTTGCATTTCATAGTAAAATAAACGTTTTCCATCCAGCTGCATTTCGATGGAAAAAACATTATTGGTCCCCGAACCTCCAGTTTCTTTATCGAAACAATTGATTCCAAAACCAATTTCTCCGTTTACAAACAAGCTATCTGTTTTTGAAATCGTGTAGTTGTCATTTATTTTCAGAGGTATTATTTTTTTTATACTGCGTTTTCCATTGATACTTGCACCGGATCCGATCGGATAAACCATGATACTGACAATAGAAGGAGGTACATTATCTTTTACCTGAAAACCAAAAAGATAAGGATTGATCGGATGCTCTGTTAATTCATCCCGGATCTCAAAATGCAAATGAGGTGCTTGTGAACTTCCGGAGTTTCCCGAAAAACCGATCAGCTCTCCTTTTTTTACAGGTAGTAATTCCCTGTTAATCAGTGTATCTATCTCAAATGATCGCAGGAGGTATTGAAGAGAAGTTGTTTTTGCTTGTATGGCGGTGTTAAAAGCACTCAGGTGGCCATAAACCGAAACGAATCCATTGGGATGTGTAATATATAGCGCTTTTCCATAGCCTACGGGACTAATTCTAATCCTGGAAACATAGCCATCTGCAACAGCAAATACCGGTAGCCCTTCCTTCCCGTTGGTTCGAATATCAAAACCTGCATGCACATGATTGGGACGCATTTCTCCAAAGTTACCTGCCAGTGTAAGTGGTATTTTTACAGGCGGTTCAAAGAATCCCTTAGGATAGTTTACCTGAGCCTGAAAAGAGCAGACGAAAAAAATAAAAACAACAAACAAATAGTGGCGCATGGGTGCAAAGGTATAAAAAGCAATTGCAAGAATTATTTTGCATATTAAAGATTGAATGTTATATTTGTAACACTTGTTAATTTTTTACTAATTGATTATGAACGACTTAACCCATACTATTACAGACCTTAAATCAAAAATTGAAAAATTGGTAACCTTACATGGGCAGCTCAAAGTGGATAATGAGCAATTGTTGGCCGATAAGTCAAGCTTGGAAAAAATTGTTAACGAGCAAAAAGCAGTTATCGAAACATTACAAACAAACAACAAAGAACTTATTGAAAATAAAAACCAGGAACAAAAC
Organism: uncultured Chitinophaga sp.; assembly: GCA_964568515.1. Taxonomy (GTDB): domain Bacteria; phylum Bacteroidota; class Bacteroidia; order 2-12-FULL-35-15; family 2-12-FULL-35-15; genus 2-12-FULL-35-15. Next base: position 7,128 of record CAZMRM010000151.1, read on the forward strand.
AAGATAATCACAGATACGAAATTAAAGATTAATGAGCTGGTGCAGGAGATAGACAGTTGTATTGCTCTTTTGAAATAAAACAGTTTGTCTGTTTTGATGACAATACCTTAACTTGTTTATCAAAAACGTAGTAGAAACTCTGAACCAAATATAATGGCTGATGTATCGTTAAAAATTTCGATTGCAGGACGTACTTACCCGCTCACTGTAAAACAGGAGGATGAACAGGCAGTACTTCATGCAGCAAAATTGATCAATGAGAAAGTAAAGGAATTTGAGGTCAACTATTCGGTACGCGACAAGCAGGATCTGCTGGCCATGAGTGCTCTGAATTTATTGGCCACCCAACAAAATATCCCTAGAAAATCGCCGGAGCTTGAAAAAGAGCTGAACCAACTCGATCTGTTTGTATCCGATTATCTTCAAAAAGAAAACAATTCGCCTGAATAAAGCGGTTGTTAACAATGCACTGTAAACAAAATCTCCCCACTTGTAGTACAGTTGAACAGACAAAGGCTTAATTTGCCTTGAAATTTTACCTAATAATTTAATTTTAAATTACTCTATGAACAACATATTACTAATTGCTGCCGCTGCTCTTGTTGGATTAGGAATTGGCGCAGTCATTACTTTTTTAGTGATAAAAAAATCGAATGAAGGAAAAGCAAAAACAATTATAAAAGATGCAGAAGCGGAAGCAGAAGTCATTAAAAAAGATAAAATACTGCAAGCCAAAGAAAAATTCCTTCAGCTAAAAGCAGAACATGAAAAAATGATCGCCGAAAAAAATTCAGTCATTTCCCAGGCAGAAAATAAGATCAAACAAAAGGAACAATCGCTTTCACAAAGGCTGGAACAGGTACAACGAAAAGATACCGAACTCGACACTGTTCGTCAAAACCTCAGTCATCAACTCGAACTGGTTAATTCCAAACAACAGGAAATTGAAAAATTTCACCGTAAACAGGTAGAACAACTGGAGACACTTAGCGGACTTAAAGCAGAAGAAGCAAAGGCTCAATTGGTGGAATCACTCAAAGCGGAAGCAAAGACAGAAGCCATGTCTCATATCAAAGACATTGTGGAAGAAGCAAAAATTTCAGCAAATAAAGAAGCGAAAAAAATTGTTATTCAAACCATACAACGTGTTGCAACAGAACATGCCATTGAAAATTCTGTTTCTGTTTTCAATATTGAAAACGATGAAATCAAAGGACGTATCATTGGACGGGAAGGTCGTAACATCCGTGCATTAGAAGCAGCCACCGGAATCGAGATTATTGTAGATGATACGCCGGAAGCCATTATCTTATCCGGTTTTGATCCTGTACGCAGGGAAATAGCCCGCCTGGCACTTCACCAATTAGTGACCGATGGACGTATTCATCCGGCACGCATCGAAGAAGTAGTTGAAAAAGTAAAAAAACAAATTGAAGAAGAAATTATTGAAACCGGTAAACGTACTGCTATCGATTTGGGTATTCATGGCCTGCATCCGGAACTGATCCGTATGGTAGGAAGAATGAAATACCGCTCTTCCTACGGACAAAATTTGCTGCAACATTCCAGAGAAGTAGCCAACCTTTGCGCTACCATGGCTGCCGAACTCGGGCTAAACATTAAAGTGGCCAAACGTGCCGGATTACTTCATGATATTGGTAAAGTACCGGATGATCAGCCAGAAGTACCACATGCTATTTTAGGTATGCAACTCG
>CAZMRM010000152.1:0-8789 GCA_964568515.1 uncultured Chitinophaga sp.
CCTCTATTTCATGGCCATACCCTATATTATTTTACTGACAGGTGCTTATTTCTTTTTTAAAAAACCCATTGATGCCAAAATCAGAAGCTGGAAACTAAAATATTTTCCGGCTAAACAGATTCGATAAGTTTAAGAGCACTGCTGTATCCTCCATTCTTTAAAAAAAACATTTTCTTCTTCCTCCTCCAAATGATCCTGCGTAATTTTGGCGCATGAACCCCGATCCTAAATATACCAATGCACTGGTACATGAAACCAGTCCCTATTTGTTGCAACATGCTCACAATCCGGTTAACTGGTTAGCCTGGAATGAAGAGGCATTGGAAAAAGCAAAACGGGAAGACAAGCTGATACTCATCAGTATCGGCTATTCTGCCTGCCATTGGTGTCATGTAATGGAGCATCAGAGCTTTGAAGATGAAAAGGTCGCACAAATAATGAATGATCATTTCATTTGCATTAAAGTGGACCGGGAGGAAAGACCGGATATTGATCAGGTATATATGATGGCGGTGCAATTAATGACCGGAAGAGGAGGATGGCCACTCAATTGTTTTGCATTGCCGGATGGCCGACCCGTTTACGGAGGCACCTATTTTCCGAAGGAACAATGGATAAACATTTTACTCAACCTGGCGGATCTGTATGCACATGAGAAAAACAAAATGCTGGACTACGCCAAACAACTTACAGAAGGTGTTAAGCTGGCCGAACTGGTAAAGATCAATAAAAAACAGGAAGCCTTTTCGATGGAACTTCTTCATCAATCTTATGCTAACTGGAAACCTCGATTCGACCTCATTGAAGGGGGGCCGGACAAAGCACCCAAATTTCCATTACCTAATAATTATCTATTTCTTTTGCGTTATGCAGCGGCCATTAAAGGAACACCACAGGAAGCAGAGGTGTGGAAGCACCTGGAGCTGACACTTACAAAAATGGCATATGGGGGAATCTATGATCAGCTGGCGGGCGGGTTTGCCCGTTACTCCGTTGATCATTACTGGAAAGTACCGCATTTTGAAAAAATGCTGTATGACAACGCACAGTTGGTAAGTTTATACAGCGAAGCTTTTCAGGCAACAAAAAATGAATTGTATAAACAGGTGGTGTATGAAACATTACGTTTTATTGAGCGGGAATTAACTTCACCTGAAGGGTGTTTTTATTCTGCCCTTGACGCTGACTCGGAAGGGGAGGAAGGAAAATTTTATACCTGGGAAAAAGAAGAATTACAGGAACTGCTACAGAAGGACTTTAAATTGTTTGCTGATTATTTCAATGTGAATGAGAAAGGACTTTGGGAAGAAGAAAAGAAATACATTTTATTAAGAAATGAACCGGATGAGGTGATTGCTGCAAAATATGACTTAACGGTTATGCAATTACAGACTACGATCGAACAGCTTAAGATCAAATTACTGGCAGAACGTAATAAACGGATACGTCCGGGATTGGATGATAAAACACTTACCTCCTGGAACGCCTTGATGTTACAGGCATATGTAGATGCATACAATGCCTTTAACGAACAGGATTTTCTGAAAGCTGCCGAAAAGAATGCCGGTTTTATCATTCAAAAACAAACCAACGAAAATGGTCGTTTGAACCACAGCTATAAAAAAGGAAAATCAACGATTAACGGTTACCTGGAGGATTACTGCTTTTGCATAGAAGCATTCCTTTCTTTGTATGAAGCTACCTTTACTGAAACCTATCTTTATCAGGCATCGGAATGGATGATCTATTGTTTTAATCATTTCCGGGATGAAAGGAGCGGGATGTTCTTTTTTACATCGGATGAGGATGCAGCGCTGATCAGCCGTAAGATGGAGCTGGCAGACAATGTGACACCCGCCTCCAATTCGAGTATAGCAAAATCGTTATTCAAATTGGGACATCATTTTGAAAATGCCGAATACATAACCATCAGCAAAAAAATGCTCAATAACATGATATCTGAAATTACTGCTTATACAGAAGGGTACAGCAACTGGGCCATGCTGCTGTTGTTTGTCTGTAATCCATTCTTTGAGATCAGTATTGTTGGTAAATCTGTTGATGAAAAACGGAAAGCTTTCAATAAACATTATTTACCAAACAAGATCTTTGCAGGAAGTACTGTTGAAACGAAGTTGCCATTGTTAAAAGGAAGGTATGCAGAAAATCAGACATTAATTTATGTTTGTAGCAATAATACCTGCAAGGCACCTGTGAGTGAAATTTCAGAAGCGATCCGTCAAATTGAAATGAATTAATTACATAGCGTGAACGTGATAAAACATAGTTTCTTTTTTCTTTCTTTTTTTCTTTGTTTGAATAGTGTGGCGCAGTTTATTCAGTTAAAACCACAGGACGTTAGTTCCGGACCTGTTAATTTTAATATAGCATACATTAAAGCAAACAGGGTAAAGAGCATTACCTTGGAAATAGTTGACAAACCGGATGGATCATTGATCATTGATAAAGATGCAACACAAGGCTATGAATTTGATAGTTTAGGCCGTATATCCAGGTATTATTATACCATTTTAAATAAGGCAGAGAAACAGGAAATTGCTGTTCCATCTATCATCAGAAGAGGGAAAGTAATACAGGCAGCGAGTATAAAAACAGTGACCCGCTATGTGAATGATACGATCTTTGTAAACCTGTTTTATGACAATCAAAACAGGTTAATCTCCAAACGGGTCAGAACGGGAGATTTTTATGACGCATATTATTATGAATACAATGATAAACAACAGCTCAGTAAAGAGATTCATTTTAAAGAAACGAATATAAGTGAGAACAAGAAAGAATTTTTGCTGGGAGTTCAATCCTTATTATCTTCTGAAAAATTTGAATACACTCAATTAACCCCAACCCAGATAAGAAAAAGCTGTTTGAATGATGAAGGACGGGAATACAAAAGAGGCATTCTGAACTATGATGAGAAAGGGAACAAGATTTCAGAAAGCTATGAGTTCATTGTAAGCTGGATGAGATCGGAAAATAATTATAAGTATGATTCTAAAAACAGGTTAATAGACCGGTTAATGAGCAGTAATGAAGCAGGCGATCAGAAATCGCATTCTGCATTTGTTTACGATGAAAAGGATGCATTGCTTACCGAAAGAAAATATAAAGGAGAAGAGCTCATCAATGAAATAAGTTATTTATATGATAGTAGCAATGTACTGGTTAAATCACAAATCAACAGAGACTTTAAAAACGCATCCATCGGTATTATAAAGTATCATTATACTTTTTACTGAGACACATTAAAGGTAATCCTTGCTTCTTCCCTTTAAATTTTTCCATTTGCTTTTTTACCGGCTATAAAATCTTTCAGATAGAATGGTTCAAAATAAGCAATGTCTTCAAATTGCTTGTTATTAAAGGCTTTCTCAGAAAGAGTAACCATATTGCTGGCCGAGGGATAAAAATTTTCTATAAAGAAAACATTCGGATGGCCGGATAAAACAGCTTTACATTTTTCTGCACCATCACCAAAAAAATAGATCGGATATTTTTCCAGCAGCTGCTGAAATGAATGAGCATCAATAATTTCAGCAGCTGTTTCACGGATGAGCTGATTTGATTTATTATAAATAGCGCAATAAACTTCCATTCTTCGCGCATCAATCATCGGACAAAAAAGAGAATTGTTATCACCATATGTAGCAGCGCAGGCAAAAGCAGTATGTTCCAGGGTGTTGACAGCAATCAGTGGCTTATGAAGAGCATAACACAATCCTTTGGCTGTGCTCACACCAATTCTCAAGCCGGTATAGGATCCCGGGCCTTTACTAACAGAAATGGCATCAAGCTCTTTTAAAAGGATGCCGCTTTCCTGCATAACCTGTTCAATAAAACGTGTTAAATTTTCTGCATGTGTGTAGTCACCATTCACTTCTCTTGATGCAAGCAATTGTTCATCTTTTGCAAGTGAAACGCTGCAAACAGTAGTGGCTGTTTCTAAATGAAGGATGAGGGCCATTATTTCTTAGGCAAAGTATAGAGCTCGGATTTTTCTACCTTTTGTACAACAGTTCCATCCTTCAACTGTTTTGAAATAGCAGAATAAGGTCCTGAAATAACTTCATCTCCTTCTTTCACCCCGTTAATGATTTCTATGTAGTCATTGTCCTGAATACCGGTTTTAACTTTAACTTTTTTTGCTTTTCCTTCAGCGAATATAAAAACACATTCCTCCAGTTTTGTATCCTCTTTTTCTTCGCGTGGCTTGTTCTTATCATCCTTAACTACCAGATCATTATCATTCTTTTTCTCTCTTCTCATTTTGGCACCCGCAAACGAGCTGTCACTATCGCTGCGCGTTGTCACCGATTGAATGGGTACAGAGATGACATTAGAAACGTTCTTTGTTTGAATATCAACAGTGGCACTCATTCCAGGACGAAAGGGAGCAGAAGAATTGCTCAGGTTGGTTAGATCCTGATAAGACTCTTGTAAAATACGGATCTTGACCTTAAAATTGGTAACTTGTTCTGCTGTAACACCGGCTGTATTGGCAGAATTTGCAATTTCAGTGACTACACCTTTAAATTTACGGTCAACATATGCGTCCACTTCAATCAAAGAAGTGTCTCCGCTGTGTACACGTACAATATCATTTTCATTTACATCCACACTTACTTCCATTTCGTTCAGGTTGGCCAGACGCATAATTTCTGTTCCTTCCATTTGTGCTGTACCAACCACACGTTCACCTTTTTCCTTGTTTAATTGGGAAACAGTCCCACTTACAGGTGAATAAATATTTGTTTTTGCAAGATTCTCTGTTGCTTCCTGAAGAGAAGCTTCTGTACTTTTCACATTAAAATCTGCAGCGTTCACATTTTCTTCGGCACCTTTAATATCTGCTTTTGCACCTTCATAATTAGAAGTGGCAACATCCATTTCGGACTGTGAAATTGCCCCTTGTTCAAACAGTTTTGTGTTACGTTTATAAGTGGCCTCTAAATTTACGAAAGAAGCTTTTACCTGTTCCAGTCGTGCTCTTGAGTTAAGCAGGTTGGCTTTTGAAGCATTCAGTGTTGCAGCCATACGATTGAGATTGGATTCATAGATCAGAGGATTGATTTTACATAACAAATCTCCCTTCTTTATATGATCTCCTTCTTTTACATATAGTTCAACAATCTCACCTGAAACATCGGAGCTGATTTTTACTTCTACTTCCGGTTGAATTTTTCCATTTGCGGAAACTGTTTCTATGATTGTTCTGCGTTTTGCTGGCTCAGTACTTATTTTGGTAGCATGACTTCCGGAATTTTTTAGTAACATAACAACAACAATGATCACAATTGCCGCAATAATAAACCAGATTATTTTTTTCATCAGTTAAAATTTAAATGCTTAGTAAGATTACAACTTCAAAGGCTTTCCCTGGTAGAAGTCTAATACCTTTGTTTTAAAAATGTATTCATATTTTGCTTGTAATAAATCGCTTTGCGCTTTGATCAGTTTATTTTTAGAATCGTTGTAATCATTGGAATTCACCATACCCACATTGAATTTTTGTTCTGTGTATTTAAAGGATTCTGCTGTGGCTTCCACTGCTCTTGTGCTGGCATAGTATTTTTTTAATCCGGCACTGGCATCAGCATAAGCTTGTTGTACATTTTTTTGTATTTGTAGTTTTGTTGATTCCAGTGTAAGTTCAGCATTTAATTTTTGGATACGTGCTCTGTCAATCGACGATTTTGCCTGATAGCGATTAAATATGGGAATGGTTAAGAAAAGTCCCACCGATTTATTGACGTTACTTTTATATTGGTTCATAAACGGAATGACACGGGTAGAGGAAGAAAAAGAAGGTGTTAATACGGGGTCGCCGGCTGATGTTACATCTCCGTTTGGCTGATAACCTACAAACTGCGGTACACCGAGTAGTTCCCTGCTTAGTCCCGAATACCCTGTTCCATAGGACCCGCTTAGAACCAAGCGTGGACTAAGTGTTCCCCAGGCCACATCCAGCCCTTTGTCTGCACTTTGTACACTGTAAGATGCACTTTTCATTTCCGGCAAATGATCCACAGCTATATTATATACCTGATTTGCATCAATTTGTAATAAAGGTTGATCCTCTACATTAATTTCCGGTTTTACAATTTTTAACCCGGATGCATCGGAAAGGTTAAGTAATTGTGCCAAGGCCAAATAGGATAAATTCAACTGGTTTTCGGCACTGGTAAAGTTAAGTTCTTCTGTAGCAAGTTGAGCCAATATATCAAGATAAGCACCTCTGGCTATACTACCGGCATCAACCAGTTTTTTTGAACGATCGGCCTGGGCAGTGGTAATTCCAATTTGATTACGGGCATTTTCTACTGCCTCAATATTGTATAAAATTTGAAGATAGGCTGTGGCAACATTTAATGAAACATCATTTTTCATTTTATCCACACCATACTTGTTGGATAAGTAAGCATACCTGTTTTGATGAATCGTATTAACAGTTTGAAGCCCGTTAAAAAGAGTAATATCTGCGCTTAAACCAAAATTCTGGGAAAGTACCTGGCTGTTTGCAAATTCGTTGGTAAAACGGTCAATGGTTCTTCCGAAATTATAAATATGAGAAGCATTCGCATTCAGCGAAGGAAGAAGACTCGCTTTACTTTGGGTATAGTTTACATCCGCAATTTCCGTATTCAATTCGGATTGTTTGATTTGAATGTTATTTTTTAAGGCATATTCAATACATTGTTCTAGCGTTAATATTTGCTTTTTAATGTCTGCCGTATCCTGTGTTTTTATTACCGGCTCCTGAGCATTAATAAATGTAAAGGGATAAAGAAAAAGTGCAAAGAATAATGCGTGGATTTTTAATTTCATGGGTACAAATTTATAAATAGAATTGAACATATAAACAATTAAAGAATGAATTTAAATGATGTAAAAGTGTAGTTTTGCATAAAAATGGACTGATGGATTTTGTTACAATTATAGGTTTTGCAGCGGCCACATGTATTGCTTTTTCGTTTATTTCTCAGGTCTGGCATATTATTAAAACCCGTGATACAAAAGGCATTTCCTTAACAATGTATTCCATTTTTACAACCGGTATCCTGTGCTGGTTATTATATGGCATTTTCCTGGGATCCCTTCCTGTTATCCTGACAAATGCTGTAACGTTGGTATTGGCGTTGACCATTTAATTTTCAAGATCAAATTGGGTTGATGTTTCTGTTCCATCGTTCAGGTTATAATTTACAATCATTTATGAATCAACAAATTCCCAAGCAGATTTATAAGCCATAATATGCTCCGTATAATCCAAAAATTCTTTATAAAAGGGATGATTGCCCAGTGTTGAACTATCACCAATAACCACCAGTTTTTTTTTAGCGCGTGTAAGTGCTACATTCATCCGCCGTATATCATTCAAAAAGCCAATCTCCATCTGTTCATTACTTCGAACCAGGCTTATATAGATAATATCTTTTTCCTGTCCCTGAAAACCATCTACTGTCTTTACTGCCAATTGCAGGTTCTTATTTTTAAATTCATCATCAGTACCAATGGCGCTGAGCAGATAGTTTACCTGTTCTTTATAAGGAGATATGATACCAATGCTAACAGGTTCTTCATCCCTGTGTTTTACCAGTTCATACTGTTGCAGCAAAAGTTTCAGATGTTTTAACAAAAGCGTTGCTTCTTCCGGATTGGAGATGCTAAGACTTTCCGGGTTCAAAATTTCAGTATAACCACAGCCGGCAGTATCAATAAATTCCACAGGTACATTCAGTAAATAATGAGCTGGATCGCTACTTAATAAATGTTCCTTGACAGTCTCATCTGCTTTTAAATGATCATCATAAAATTTCTTACTGGAATAATTCATGATCCATTCATGCATGCGATACTGTGTGTTCAGCATTACCGAAATACCTGGAATATCCATGCAGTGCTCAAATAATGTTTCTTTTAATCCCTCATCCTCTGCTTTTTGGGATTTTACGGTGGGAGGTAATTGAAAATGATCGCCTGCAAAGATGACCCTGTTACTGCGTGTTATCGGTATCCAGCACATGGGTTCCAGTGCCTGTGCCGCTTCATCAATAAATACGGTGGAGAATTGACGGTTACGCATCATTTTACCTGCAGATACAACGGGCGTACACGCTATCACTTGTGATTTGGTAAACAGATCATCAATAATATACTCTTCCAGATTTCTCGCATCCTTCATTATTTTACGAGCTTCATTGTAAAACAATTGACGTTGTTCTCTTTCCTCTCTTCCAAATGTGCGTTTATATTTACCGGCCATCCGGAAATATTCATCCGCCGTTTTACGATAATTTTTGATTTCTTTATAAGATTCATGCGACATGAGTTTGGCATCCAGCGTGTTTTTAATGACATCTTCTGAAATGCGTGCCGGATTGCCTAAACGCAATACACTTATTCCTTCTCTTGATAATTTTTCAGTTAATAAATCAACAGCAGTGTTGCTGGAACTGCATACGAGTACCTGCGTTTCCTTTAAAAGTGTTTTCCGGATGGCCTGAACCAATGTTGTTGTTTTTCCGGTACCTGGTGGTCCATGAATAATGGCAACATCCTTTGCAGCAGAGATTTTTTGCAAGGCTTCCTGTTGAGAAGCATTAAGGCCGGCAACAAGACCCATATCCACAGGTTTGTCAAATTGTGGTGCCTTTACTTTATACAATACATCACGTAAGTGTGCCAGCCGATCATTCGATGCAGCAATCACTTTTTCAAGTGCAATGTCCATTTCCTTGTAGCTTGTTTCATCAAACAACAGGTTGATCCCC
>CAZMRM010000153.1:0-6607 GCA_964568515.1 uncultured Chitinophaga sp.
TTCCATTTTAATAGGATACTGAATGGCCATTTCTTCCAGAGATACTTCCTGGAAAATAACGTAGGGCGGTAATTTTAGTTTATTGGCAGTTTGTTTCAGTAAATCTTTTAAAGCTGCAAAGAGTATGGCATCCGCTCCTGATCCGGCTTTGCCACCGCCGGATGGTCCGTCTTCATCATCGCTTTCGGCTCCTTCGTAGTCATGGTCCTTGGTCACCATAATGCTGTAAGGTTCTTCCATATAGTCTTTACCTTCTTTGGTCACTTTCAGCAGCCCATAATTTTCAATGTCTTTGGTGAGTAAGCCTGAAATAAGTGCCTGACGGAAGATGGCATTCCAGTACTTTTCATTTTTATTGTCTTCGGCACCTTTGCCAAAGCATTCCAGCTCATTGTGTTTATAGGATTTTACGGTTGAAGTAACATTTCCTAAGAGTATGTTGATGATGTCTTTGGTTTTGAATTTTTCTTTTGCATCCAGCACGGCTTCAATTCCTAAAGCAATATCATCCATTCCTTCAAATTTTTGTTTGGGATTGCGGCAATTGTCGCACATTCCGCCACATCCGGATTCGTCAAACTCTTCACCAAAATAGTGCAATAGAAATTTTCTCCGGCAGCTGGAAGTCTCTGCATAAGATACGGTTTCCAATAGTAGTTGTTTTCCGATCTCCTGTTCAGCAACCGGTTTTCCTTTCATGAACTTTTCGAGTTTGGCAATGTCATCATAGCTGTAAAAAGTGATGCAATTGCCTTCGCCTCCATCACGTCCTCCGCGTCCTGTTTCCTGGTAATATCCTTCCAATGATTTAGGAATGTCATGATGGATCACAAAACGTACATCCGGTTTGTCTATACCCATCCCAAAAGCAATGGTTGCCACAATCACATCAATATCTTCCATAAGAAACATATCCTGTGTTTTAGCACGCTCTTTTGCTTCCAGTCCGGCATGATAAGGCAGGGCTTTAATTCCGTTTACACGTAATGTCTCTGCAAGTTCTTCAACTTTTTTACGGCTTAAACAATAAATGATTCCTGATTTTCCCTGCTGACTTTTTACATATTTGATGATTTCTTTGATCACATTTACTTTCGGACGAACTTCATAATATAAGTTGGAGCGGTTAAATGATGATTTAAAAACATTGGCGCCTGTCATTCCCAGGTTTTTTTGAATATCCTGTTGTACTTTAGGTGTAGCAGTAGCAGTTAATGCAATGATAGGCACTTTACCGATCTGTTCAATGATGGGACGCAAGCGCCTGTATTCGGGACGAAAATCATGTCCCCATTCAGAGATGCAATGTGCTTCATCAATTGCAAAAAAAGAAATTTTAATTTCATTAAAAAAGGCAACATTGTCTTCTTTGGTAAGGCTTTCTGGTGCTACATACAATAGTTTTGTTTTGCCATCCGTAATGTCTTTTTTTACTTTGGTAATTTCTGCTTTGGTAAGTGAAGAATTCAGAAAATGAGCAATACCTTCTTCATTACCGAAGTTACGTAAAGCATCCACCTGATTTTTCATTAACGCAATAAGTGGTGATATAATAATGGCAGTTCCTTCACTAACAAGAGCCGGTAATTGGTAACACAAAGATTTGCCACCACCTGTTGGCATAATCACAAAAGTGTCTTTACCGTCTAATAAGCTGGTTATTATTTCTTCTTGTTGTCCTTTAAAGCTGTCAAATCCGAAAAATTTTTGCAAGCAATCATGAAGGGACGTGTCTACCTCGAGCATCGTTTGAATTAGTTTTTTTAAATTATTTAAATTATTATTATGGTTAACTGGTCATATTTACTCTTAAATTTGACGAAAAAAAAACAGTCTTAGACTGCTTTTTCACGGTGTAAAGATATAACAAAAAATTGTTACAAACCCAAACCGTTCATTACTTTATTTTTAAATAATAACAGCGTGAATAAACCGATTAACAAGATAATTCAGCGTGCACTAATAACCTTAGATATTGAGGCAGAGGCTGTTCGCAACCTGAAAAAATTCATTAATAATGATTTCGTTACCTGTGTGGAACTTCTTTTAAAATCAAAAGGAAGAGTGGTTATCACAGGTATCGGAAAAAGTGCCATTATTGCTCAAAAAATTGTAGCAACGATGAACTCTACCGGTACACCTGCTATATTTATGCATGCTGCTGATGCCATTCATGGCGATTTGGGTACCATACAACGGGATGATCAGGTAATCTGCATTTCAAAGAGCGGTAATACGCCGGAAATAAAAGTGCTGGTACCGTTACTAAAACGGGGAGAAAATAAATTAATTGCCCTTGTTGGAAATACGGATTCCTATCTTGCCCGGCAAGCTGATTTTGTACTTGATACAACTGTAGAGAAAGAGGCCTGTCCCAACAACCTGGCACCCACCTCCAGTACCACCGCTCAATTGGCAATGGGAGATGCACTGGCGGTATGTTTGCTCGATTGCAGAGATTTCAGCAGCACCGATTTCGCTAAATACCATCCCGGAGGCGCACTGGGTAAAAAGCTTTATCTGAAGGTAGGAGATATAGCTGTTCAAAACCAGCAGCCCCAAGTACATCCGGAAGATTCCATCAAAAAAGTAATCCTGGAAATTTCTTCCAAACGATTAGGAGCCGCTGCTGTAGTTAATGACAAAGGTGAATTAACCGGAGTGATCACAGATGGTGATCTTAGGCGGATGTTAGAAAAGACGGATTCCATTACTGCATTAAAGGCAGCAGATATCATGAATAAAACCCCGAAAAAAATAGAAGCATCCGAACTGGCTGTCAATGCCATGGAACTATTGGAAAAATATAATATCACTCAGCTCATTGTCACAGAAAAAGATCGATACAAAGGATTTGTCCATTTACATGATCTGATTAAGGAGGGGATTATATAAACCTACGCTAAAGCTTCAGTTTACGTATACCTACGCTACAGCTTCAGTTTACGTATTCCTACGCTAAAGCCTCGGTCTGCACATATCCCTGTGCTGAAGCCAAGACTTGGCCTGGTTGGCAGTGACCACAGTATGGTCAAGCATTTAACGGCATCGTTACAGATATCTATTTTTATTTTAACTTTGCATCCTCTCAAATGGCACTATTCGGACTCTTTAAATCAAAAAATGCTACAGGCGAAATGTCGTTTTGGTCGCATATCGACGCATTGCGCGGACATTTGTTTCGTGCCGTATTGGTGGTGCTTCTGCTTGCAATTGCCTTATTCTGCTTTCCTGAATTTTTATTTGATAAAATAATTTTTGCTCCGCTTCATGATGAATTTTTAACCTATCGTGCCTTCTGCAAATTAGGACACCTGCTCAACATTGGTGATGATCTGTGCTTCGGACATTATACATTTAAATTACAAAGTCTTGGACTGGCGGATCAGTTTACTTCTCAAATGTGGATCGCATTTTTAGGCGGGCTTATAATAGGTGCACCCTATGTTTTATGGGAAATATGGCGCTTTATCAAGCCGGCCCTAAAGGAAAGTGAGATGAAAGCTTCCTCCGGTTTTATTATATCCACGAGTTTTTTATTCATAGCCGGTGTTCTTTTCAGCTATTATATCATTGTACCGCTTACCATTAATTTTCTTGGTAATTACAAAGTCAGTGACATGGTGCAGAATAATTTTACAATGGATTCTTATATATCAACAGTAACGACACTTTCCATTGCTGCCGGACTGGTGTTTGAGTTACCTGTACTGGTTTATTTCTTAAGCTTTTTCGGATTGATGACTCCTCAGTTTATGCGAAAGTACCGCAAACACGCATTTGTAGTGATTCTTGTAGTTGCAGGAGTTATTACGCCTTCACCTGATATCACCTCCCAACTATTGGTGGCTTTCCCCTTGTATTTCTTATATGAAGCAAGTATCTTTGTTTCATTCTATGCCATAAAAAAGAGATTGGCATCGGCTAACAAGTAATTCATTTAAAGCATTTCTGAAAATGCTTTATTTTATTTAAAGAAACAGGAAATTTTTTATGGGACAAGTCCAGGAGTTCAACGAGTATCGGGCAAAGATGAATGAAAAAATTCTATCCGCTGATAACGTCGTATTAAAACGTCTTTTTAATTTAGATACCAATACTTATGCAGAAGGTGCTTTACCGGTAAAAACAAAAGAATTGCTCGGTCTTGTTGCTTCCATGGTTTTACGTTGTGATGATTGTATTAAATATCATCTTGAAAAATGTAAAGAAAACCAGGTAAGCACAGCAGAAGTATTCGAAGTATTTGCTGTTGCCAATATTGTAGGTGGCACGATTGTTATTCCCCACACGCGAAGAGCTGTTGAATTTTGGGAAGAATTACAAAAAAGTTAACCCATTTGCAAAAAATAGGACATATCATTTCGCTGTTGTTTTTTTATTGCTTTTAGTTGCTGTCATTTCCTCCACCGCTCAAACAACAACAGTGAGTGGAAAAATAGTGGACGCGATTACACGTGAACCACTTCCATTTGTCAATCTCATCTTTAAAGGTACAACAGACGGTGCCACGACAGACATCGAAGGAGTTTATACCATCACTACCAATTCCCCTTCCGATTCCATTGTCATTTCCTACGTGGGGTATACCAAAGTAACCCGTTTCGTTAGAAAAGGCGTTTCACAACAGCTTAACATTGCACTTTCACAAGGAGTGGATCTTTTGGAAATTGTTGTTAAGCCGGGAGAAAATCCTGCACATCGCATCCTCCGTAAAATCATTGTCAATAAAAATAAAAATGACAGGGAAAAACTGGATGCCTATCAATATGAAGTATATAATAAAGTAGAATTTGACCTGAATAATCTCAGTGAGGATTTTAAAAACAATCGTTTGCTAAAACCGTTTTCTTTTATTTTTGATGATATTGATAGTAGCAATGCCAAGGAAAAACCCTATCTGCCCGTATTTATGACAGAAGCATTATCTGATTACTATTATCGCAGATCACCGAAAGTACGTAACGAAATTATAAAGGCCAGTAAAGTAGCAGGTGTTGAAAATGCAAGTGTTTCACAGTTTATGGGGGATATGTACCAGAACGTGAATATTTATGACAACACCATACTCGTTTTCGGGAAAAATTTCATCAGCCCTATTTCCGATAATGCACTGCTTTTCTATAAATTTTACCTGATTGACAGTACTATCCTGGACGGACACAAGTGTTATCAGTTGCAATTTAAACCCAAATTCAAACAGGATCTTACGTTTACCGGTAACCTTTGGACTGCTGATACTTCTTTTGCGATCAAGCAATTGGAGATGAGCATGTCACCGGAAGCCAATATCAATTTTATCAACAGTACATCCGTGGTGCAAACGTATAAGCTGGTGGATAGCGCCTGGATGATGCAGAAAGAAAGATTGGTCATCGATTTCAATCCTTATCCCATTAAGCAAAAGAAAAAACAAATGATGGGGATCTATGGACGAAAAACAGCTTCTTACAACAACTTTAAAATCAATCAGCCGCTGCCGGATGCTTCTTATTCCATTACGGATAATTTAAAAGTGGCAGAAGATGCTTTTAATAAAGGCGATGATTTTTGGAGCAGGGCACGTCATGATTCCTTGTCAAAAAATGAAGAACAGATCTATAAAATGGTAGATACTTTACAAACACTGCCTGCTTATAAAACCTGGATCGATATCATCCAGATATTTGCCACCGGATATAAGATACAAGGCAATTTTGAGTATGGACCTTATTACAATACCTACAGCTACAACTCCATTGAAGGGAACAGATTTCGTTTGGGAGGACGTACCAGCAACCAATTCAGCAAATGGTATGAGCTAAGCGGCTATGTGGCTTATGGAACCCTCGATCAAAAATTTAAGTACAGTCTCGGTTTAAGAGCCTTTCTTGAAAAAAAGCCACATCGCACCATGATAGGAATGTACTATAAAAATGATAATGAGATTTTGGGACAAAGCCAGAATGGATTTACAACCGATAATATCCTTGCTTCCCTCTTTAGAATAACACCACTGCGAAATCTTACCAATGTCAGACAAGTGTATGGCTTCATAGAACGCTGGTGGTTCAACGGTTTTAGCACTAAGCTTAGTTTTTACAACAGAAGAATGATGCCTTTGGGGTCTTTTCATTACGAATATTATAAACGGCCAAATGAGGTTGCATGGAAAGAAGAGATCATTACCTCAGAGATTCGCTTCCAGACAAGATTTGCGTTCAATGAAAAATTTGTAGATGGGGAATTTACACGGGTAAGTCTTAGTACCCATTATCCTATTGTTCAGGCACAATATACATTGGGAATAAAAAATTTTTTTGGCAGCGACTATAATTATCATAAGTTTACGATTAGTGTGGATGATCGGATCAGGATTAATCCGATCGGCTATTTTGATTATATTTTATCATATGGTAAAATATGGGGACAGATACCTTATCCGCTGCTCGAACTACATGGAGGAAATGAAACCTATATTTATGATATTTATGCCTATAACAGCATGAATTATTACGAATTTGGGAGCGATGAGTTTGCATCTGTTACTATTGCTCATCATTTTGATGGATTCTTTTTAAATAAAGTCCCTTTGATGAGGAAATTAAAATGGAGAGAAGTCGTAGGA
>CAZMRM010000153.1:6617-8779 GCA_964568515.1 uncultured Chitinophaga sp.
CTTATTTTTCCTTCCACATTGCATGCACTGGATCACGGACCTTTTATGGAAGTGACGGCAGGTATTGAAAATATTTTTAAAATATTCAGGATAGATGGCGTTTGGCGCCTTAGCTATTTGGATCATGACAAAGCCTTGCCATTTAGTATAAAAGGATCATTACAGTTTACTTTTTAATTTAATCGTACCATGATTTTACGTACCGAAAATTTAATCAAAAAATACAAGAACCGCACAGTTGCAAAAAATGTAACGGTTGATGTAAAGCAAGGGGAAATTGTAGGATTATTGGGTCCAAACGGAGCAGGAAAAACAACTTCCTTTTACATGATTGTAGGAATGATACAACCCAATGCCGGCCGTATTTTTTTAGATGACAAAGACATTACAGATGAGCCGATGTATAGACGCGCTCAGTTGGGAATTGGTTACCTGGCGCAGGAAGCATCCATATTCAGAAAATTAAGTGTGGAGGATAACATCAAAGCAATACTGGAAATGACCAAACTTTCTAAAATGGAACAAAAAGAAAAGCTGGAAACACTACTGGACGAATTTCATTTGCAACATATTCGTAAAAATCTGGGCGACCGTCTTTCCGGAGGTGAACGTAGAAGAACAGAAATAGCCCGCTGTCTTTCTGCAGATCCTAAATTTATTTTATTGGATGAGCCCTTTGCCGGAGTCGATCCTATTGCTGTAGAAGATATACAAAGTATTGTTGCTGCATTAAAGAAAAAAAATATAGGGATTCTTATTACCGATCATAACGTACAGGAAACACTCCAGATAACAGACCGTGCCTACCTCTTATTTGAAGGAAGCATTTTAAAAGCCGGGACAGCAGAGGATCTGGCAAATGACGAGCAGGTCAGAAGAGTTTATCTGGGGAAGAATTTTGAATTAAGAAAAAAAATCGAAAATGAGGATTCGTCCATTATGGATATCACCGATTAAGCATCATTTCTGTTTTTATAGCTTTCTTTTATTTTTTCTATTTGAAATAAATGCCGTTGTGTATGTGCAATCAAAAAATGCAGCCAATCTGAATGGTATTTTCAATTTTTTCCTTCAATGACAGTGATTCAAAAGCGTGTGTTTTGATAGCACCTGACAGGTTCATCACTTGTCAGGACTATTATGGATTTCAGCGATTCACTTTTTAACGGAGCTGGAAGAATGTATTAGTTTTCGAAAATTTCAAACGTATAGGATTCCATGATCAGGTTTGCTAATAACTTTTTGCAGGCTTCTTCCACTTTTGACTTTGCAATATCTTTTGACGCAGCTTCAATTTCAAGTGTAATGTGTTTACCGATACGTACATTTTCAATTTCTGCAAGTCCCAGATTTTTCATACTTCCTGTAACAGCTTTTCCTTGCGGATCCAATAGTGCTTTCAATGGCATAACATCGATTTCTGCTCTGTACTTCATTTATAATTTGTAATTAAGGATTAATTTTTTTGCTTTTTGTAATGATATTATTAATAACCGATATAAGAATGTACAAAAATATAATAAAAGGTATTGCGAATAGTTGAAATAGTATTAACAATATAACAGCAATTATTAAAAAGAGATAGCGTACTTTATTCGCTGCCCAACCAAAATTTTTGAATTTAAGCGCAAACATAGGTATTTCAGCCACTAATAAAAAGCTCATTAAAATGGTGAAGGCACTTAATGCATAGGAATTATGAAGTAGTTTAAGCAGGAGCCCGTCATTGGCGTAGAAACTGTTTTCATTGCTTAATACTTCAGGCTGTGCAAAGGAGGTCCATAAAATATAGCCCAATGAACTAACCAATAAGGTATTTGCAGGTGTTGCAACACCGATAAAACCATCTGTCTGACGTGTATCGTTGTTAAACTTTGCCAGGCGAAGTGCTGAAAAAATGACCATTACAAATGAAATGAAAGGTGTGTAAGTCATCTCCAGCTCATCTGATACCGTATAGGTGTAAGAAAACATCCGGTACATAATAAACCCCGGCAGAACCCCAAATGTTACCATATCTGCAAGACTGTCCAAATCTTTTCCAATGGGAGAATTCACTTTTAAAATACGGGCAACAAATCCATCAAAAAAGTCAAAGATCCCGGCAGCAATCACCAGGAAAAATGCAATGTCAAGGCGGTTATGGAAACTTTCTATAATTC
>CAZMRM010000154.1:0-8716 GCA_964568515.1 uncultured Chitinophaga sp.
CCGATGTTTGCCATTCGCATGCGTTTGGAAGGAGATTCATGGATGTCCTGTTTTTGATCACATAAAATAGTCCGGGTCTGTCCTGACGAATCCACATACACACAGGAGAGCGATTTTGTCTCATGCCCCACTGCATTCGAATACAGCAAAACCCCGTAATACGGACTCAATGCAGCGGAGATCTTCGCTTTTTGCAGGACCCCGAATGTACGGCCAAATAAAAGATGAACATTTACATAATTTAAATTCATTAACAGGTCACTGTGAACTACCTGTGCAACTTCTGAACGCCGTATAATTTCCAGATGGGATTTAACATGCATATTTTCCACTTCCACACCTGTGAACAATTTATCGGTTATTGGCTTTTTACAGGATAGTGAAGCCACATAATGCATGTAATGCGATTCATCACCGGATCCATAAAAACCGGATTGATGGATCCCGCCCATGGCCGAAATTTCATGTTGAGCGTATGCCTGGATCAGTAGCAGATGTATACAAAAAAGAAGGAGCTTGAATTTTTTCATTTGCGTATAAATTTCAGTATTTCAACATCTGCTTCCTAATTTTTCACAGGCTTTCCTGTTAAGGTACCTCCTGTATAGTTATCAAACCGACCGTTGCCTCATAAAACCGACCGTTAAATAAACCGCATACGTTTATCTTCACTCCCATTCTGATTTATTTCCATTATATCCCTTTATTTACAGGCGTTACAGCGATGTAACAATGGCTATGGATTTGTCCTTAAAATATTCCTTCAAAAATTTTAATATGGCCGTGAGGTGTTCTATACTTGCGGCAGATTTTCAGCCTTGGCCAACAGATGAGCTCGGGCTGTAAAAAAAAATCTACTTATAAGTAGCAGAATAAAATATTTGAATTACATTTGGCACTTATTAACTGATCATTTTTTTTACCCTGGGTTTATTAAATTATTCAACTTCATCCTTACCTGATAAAATTAACTCATATGCAACGTTCCGCTTTTTCTTGTCTGCTCAGTCTTTTGTGTCTGCTCCCTTTTCAGGGTCCTGCACAGGACATGGATTACCGTCCCAACCTGATCCCGCCTTCACCGGATGCTTCGTCTCTGGGAAAGTATGCCGAGCATCCCGTTGGTCTGTATACGGGAACCCTTCCTACGGTAGTGCCTCTGTATACGGTTATCGAAGGACCCTTGCAGGTTCCCATCCATGTATCCTATCATGCCGGTGGTAACAAGGTGGAAGAGGCAGCCTCCCTGGTGGGTCTTGGTTTTTCACTCCATGCAGGAGGAGCCGTGATGCGTTCGGTTAGAAATTTACCCGATGATCAGCCCGATGTCGGTTTTCTGGATTATTCGGCCAGCTATTCCCAAAACTACCTGAACACCCATGCCGGCCGTTTTGTGCAATGGGAACAGATCGCAAAAGGATGTGCCGATGCAGAACCCGATGCCTATTTTTTCAACTTTGGCGGCTATACGGGAAGCTTTACTTTTGACTGGCAGGGAGAGATACGGATGAACGCCGACATTGCCTGGAAAACAAGTGCACTGCGTCAAAATCCCCTGTATCCTGATCGCATCACCGGCTGGGAGTTCATTCATGCGGATGGCACCATTTATATACTGGATACACAGGAGGAAGCTACCATTGTAAACAATGGTTTTCCCTGCCAGGCAGGTCTTACTTACAATTCAGCCTGGTACCTGAGCCAGATCAGAACTCCCAATGAGGGAAGAAGGATCCTGTTTAACTATGAAAGTTATACCCAGCATTTTACCACCTATTCGGCCGTCACCCACCGCATCTTCCGTTATGCCAACACACCGGCTGCCTGCCAGTATACCCCTGCAGAACCCACCACACATTTCATGCAGATGCATTATGCCTGCCGCCGCATCAAAACCATCACCAACCTGGATGACAGTTATACGGTTACTTTTAATTACCTCAACACCCGCAGCGATGAGCCGGGAAGCAATGTGAAGCAGCTCGATGAGGTGATCATCAAAAACAGGGAAGGCACAGCGATCAGAAAATTTTCCTTTACCTATGATTATGGAACAGGAAGGCTTACTTTGAAAAGCATCAAAAAGGCATTTACCGACGAACCACCTTATGAGTTTGATTACAACGGGAAGGTGCTGCCGCCCCGGACAGGGAACAATCCAGGTGCTGCTTCTTACGGACAGGACCACTGGGGTTATTTCAACGGAAAGACGGACAATGCGAATTTACTCAGCGGAGTATGGAAACCCAATCCCAATTCTCCTTTATTGCCACAGCTCTATTATAAAGGAGGAGACAGAAATCCGGACAAAAATCAAATGGATGCCGGCATGCTCACCCAGATTACCTATCCGGCTGGAGGAAGGGATCAGTTTTCTTACCAGGCACATGAATATGGGGCCATCGGAGCTCAAACCGTTTCCAGTCTGGGAGAATACGTAACGGCTGCAGGAGGATTGGCAGATAAAAGGGAGGATGTTGCCACACAGGCAGATGCCGGCCCTTCTACTGTGACCAGGAGCATTACCATTAAAGAAGAAGAAGCTTATGTTGATCTGGAGCTCAATGGATTAAAAGCCATTTCTGCAGGCAGCTCCTATGTAGAGATCTATAAAAACGGTGAAAGCCAGGCTCTTTACAGAAAAGATTTTTCATGGCCCTCTGCCATTACCACCGATTACCTTGTTCTTAAAAAAGGCGACTATTTACTAAAGGCCTTTGCTTCTAAAAAATTTACTTATCAAAGTGTTGAATACACCGAAAAAGCAAGCCTTACACTTCGATGGAAAGAACAAACCTATACAGCCGTAGTATTGAAAAAGAAAACGGCAGGCGGACCACGCATATCCTCTATCACCAGTTATGCCTATCCCGGTGATCTTTCTCCAACAGTTAAACAATACCTCTATGATGATGGAACCTCCGCTAACGTTTACGAAACCAGCAGCGGGGTCTTGAATGAAACACCTTTTTATGAAGTAAACAATCTGAAATATTATGCAGCAGGAGAAGCCGCCTGTTCCTATGATCTTAGAATTACACAAAATAAAGCCCTACTGGGCTATGGGCCACACATAGGTTATGCCCGCGTAACGGAGCGACTGGGAGCAAATGGAAGTAACGGAAAAACCGTGTACAAATTTCTTACGGAAAAGCAGTATCCTGCCCTTCCCTTCAAGCAGCCTCCCTTTCAACAGTCCACCTTTAATCCCTTTGCTCCCGGAAATTCAACCGGACAACAAATCTTTAAACTGGAAAATGAGCTGGACCTGCCCGTTAACGAAGCCGTTGTTACCAACTGGGTCATTGAAAATCCGGTAAGTGTGAATGGACTGAAATTCCGTTTTGAAGGCGGCACCAACACCGCCGCCAAATTTACAAAAGGAGTTTATGAATCCAGGTCCGGTGAATGGTATCCGGTGACTGTAATTGAAAAAGAATATGCTTCCGATGGTATCAACTATCAGCAAAAAAAGAAAACGTTCCATTACGAGAACAAACGCCTGAAAACAGAAAAGCTTGATCGGTACAGGGATGCAGCAGCTTATGAAGCTGTGTCCTATTTTTATGCAGACGATTTTGTAAGTCCCACACCTGCCATCCAGGAGATGGTTACCAGAAACATGATCGGTTTACCGCTGGAGATCATAAAGGAAATCCCTAACGGCTTAACGACAGGAGTTACAGGTGGTGTGTTCAATACCTATACACTGGACGGCTCCGGCAGGTTATTTCCAGGCTCGGTTAAAAAATTACAAACCGGTGCCGTAATACCTGTTGCTGCTTACCAGCGTGCAGTGGACCATTCAGGTGGTGCCATTGATCCTCATTACGCAACAGAAACCACTTTTGAAAAATATGATTCAAATGAAAACCTTGTTCAGCTGACAGAAAAAAACGGAGTGACCTCTTCTTTTGTCTACAACAAGCACGATGCAGGTCCGGTACTTGCAGCTGCAGGTGCACAGTGGGACAAAGTAGCCTGGTCGGGTTTTGAAAACACCGATCCTGTGAGTTACGGAGGTATCTGGACCTTAAACGGTGCCTTTGTGAGCAGTGATTTTGCAAGCGGTAAACGTTGCTATACCGGACATGTGACTGTGAACACAGGCGGTTTTCCTGCCATCAGCTATACCCTTTCCTTTCTGATGAAAGGCAGTTCACCCTTCATCGTCAACGGCGGTTCTGTTCCGGTAACTGCCAGCTGGACCTTCTATTCCACAACGATCACGGGTGGTTCCACCGTCAGCATCAACACACAGGGGGGATGGGTGGATGAGGTCAGGATCTATCCTGCCGGTGCACAGCTCTCCACCACTTCCTATGATCAGCTGATCGGAGCCAGTTGCATAACCGATGTAAAAAGCAAAGCCACCTTTTATGAATATGATGAGCTCTGGCGCCTCCACCTGGTAAAGGATCACAACAAAGACATTGTGAAACGGACCGGTTATGAATTTGAGATCCTCTCTCCCTTAGCCTATACTCTTAATGTGACCCAGACCGGCAACTATACTTACCAGTTTCAGATCGTGGGCGGCTCTGCAGGCTATACCTATGAATGGGATTTCGATGATCTTTCCACTCCAACTTCCACCACATCCACAACACTCACCCGCACCTTTCCTTCTTTGACGCTGGAATATCAGGTAAAGGTAAAAGTGAAGAACAGTGTGAACACCCTGGCCACCCTGGTAAAACCGGTAAAGGTGATCAAAACCGGTGGCAGCACGGCCAGCTGTAATGAAATTCAGGGAATTGCCTTAACCCGCAGCAGCACCAACCCCAAACAGGTCAGCTTTGCTGCACCGGTAATCAGTGGTGCCACCTACTGGTGGGATTTTGGAGACAATACCTCTGCAGGGGCAGCAAGCAGCAGCCATGTGTTTCCGGCGGCAGGAGATCCGGTAGTGTATAATGTGACCCTTACCGTATCGGCCGCTGGTAAATCCTGCAGCACCGCTACCACTGTTAAAATCAATCCATAAGCATTTCTTTCATTTTTGAATTTGAAAATATAAAAGACAGTACCATGATTTCAAAAAACACTTACAGGTTCATCCTGCCATTTTTGTTCTTCCTTTGTTTCCTTTTTCCACTGGGATCAAAGGCACAAACCACTTTTTTTACCGATCAGTGCGATGATGCATCCCCCTGGACCTTTGGCTCGGGCAGTCCTTCGGGCAGCTATGGTGCCTATACGGCCTGGAGGATGGGAAATGCCTTTTGCACCATCGATGCCAGTTCCCTGTGTGTAAGCACCTATAACATAAATGGCAACGGTTACTGGAGCTGTGAATACATTACCGGCATTTCCCTGGACATGGTTGCCAGACGCAGCATTGATGCCCGCGGCTTCCAGACCCTGCAGCTAAAGTTCGACTGGATGTGCAACGGCTCGGGGGCAGCCGATTACGGACAGGTAGGATACTCCACCAACGGGGGCAGCAGCTTTA
The DNA here is from genome assembly GCA_964568515.1 of uncultured Chitinophaga sp. Classification (GTDB taxonomy): domain Bacteria; phylum Bacteroidota; class Bacteroidia; order 2-12-FULL-35-15; family 2-12-FULL-35-15; genus 2-12-FULL-35-15. The sequence continues at coordinate 5,456 of CAZMRM010000154.1, forward strand.
CCTGGATCACTACCGGCGGCGGTACAGGCAATGGCACCTATTACGGAAGTCCTTCCATTGTCAGGAACCAGACCCTTAATTTACCCCCAGTCCTCAACAACACTCAGTTTGTGATCGGCTTCCGCTGGATCAACAATGCTTCGGGCGGCCTTGCTCCGGGGTTTATCGTGGATAACATCCGTGTGGGGGGACAACTCATTGGCGGCGGTACACCGGAACCGGCCAAGATCACCCTGTTCTCAGATGAATGTAAAAATGACCAGGGCTGGAAACTGGGAAAAAGCAATGTGTTTGACGGCTACCGGTACACGGCCTGGAAGATCGGCAATGATAGTTTGTGCACCATCGATAAGGGAACACTTGCCATTGGCATGACCCATCCATCGGGTAACTGGCAATGCGGTTACCTGGATTTTATGCCTGTGGATCTCATTGCCTCCAAAAAAGTGGATGCCAGTCATTATGAAAACATGGAACTTCAATTTGACTGGATGTGTAAGGGGGAGTATTACCTTGCCAGCTGGTATGATTACGGACAGGTGGGGTATTCCCTGGATGGAGGAGCCAGCTTTACCTGGCTCCAGGTAGGAGGAGGAGATGCTTTGGGCCGCTATTACGGAACCACTGCTATACAGCACGGACAAAAAATAACCCTGCCTGCTGCACTGAACGGAAAAGAATTTTTACTGGGCTTTCGCTGGATCAGTGATTACAGCATTGGAGGATATCCGGGATTTGTGGTGGATAACATCAGCATTGCCGGATCTGCAAGAGCCACCCAGCTGGTGGCTGTCTTTAAAGACAATTTTGATTCCCCCCAGGCCTGGGAGCTGAACAAAGCAGCCACCGACCCTGCCGGCAACACCCTTTCCTGGAACATTGATAACCGTTGCAGCATCGATGGCAACTCTTTGTCCATCAACCGCTACAATGCTGCCACCAAAGACTGGGAATGTAATTTTTCCAGCAATGCCGCTGCCAGCATCATTGCTTCCAGAAACATCCATACAGGCAATGCCGGCAATTTGTTTTTAAAGATGGACTGGAAAGTAAGCAGTACTGCAGCAGCTGATTACGGTCAGCTGGGGTATTCCCTGGATGGGGGACTCAGCTATACCTGGCTGAATTACGGAGGAAACGGCAACAGCGGAAAATACTACAACCAGGCAGGCATTGTAAAAGGAGCCCTGCTCAAACTTCCCTCTGTACTGGAAGGCAAAGATTTTAAACTGGGCTTGCGCTGGATCAATGATGCAGGAAACAACAGCGGACAGGCAATGGTAATTGATAACCTGAGCATCATTGGGGTGCCTGGCACGGCAACACCACCCGCTGTTGAGCAACAGAAAATCTGCAGGATCACCAATGAACTGGTAAAGGTGGCCGGAAAGAAAACCCTGGCCGATGTGAATGCACTGACCGAAGAGGGGAAACTGGTGCAGAAACAATATTATGATGGCACCATCCGTAAAATCCAGGAAGTGTTGTGGAAAGCATCTCCTTCCAGGAATGACATCATTGCCCCCACCCTGTATGATGAAAACGGAAATGCAGGCATTGAGTTTCTCTCCTATAAAGGAACAACCACCGATGGAGGATACCATGCAGACATGCTCAAGGAACAGGATGCCTATTACAATGCTGCAAAACCAAATTTTATAAAAACCGAATATCCCTTCAGGCAGCTACTAACAGAAAAATCACCTGCAGGCAGGATCAAAGAAAGGGGGTCTTTTGGCAAGGATTTTCAGCCCAACACCCCCGGCACCACACGCACGGCCACTCAGAAATTCCTGACGGCAAAAGATGACATCAATTCGCCCCCCTCGGCAGTACAGGCCATCAAATACATTACCCTGGCCTCAGGTGGATTATCCGTTAACTATTACACAATGGAGGACCTCTGGGTAGTAGAGGTAACGGACGAGGACAAAAAAATAAAAAGAAGCTATACCGATAATGAAGGCAAGCTGATCCTGGAACGGGTATACGCCACTAACGGAACAACCCTTCTCTCACAAACCTATTACGTATATGATGAGTTTGACAGACTTCGTGTGGTCATTCAGCCCAAAGCAATGGAACAGATCACCAGCATTCCCTCCACAATACATCCGACCATTGTAGAAGGTTTTTGTTTTCAGTACAATTATGATGAGAGGGGACGGCTGATCTCAAAAAAAGTTCCCGGTGGCGGGTGGGTGGAGTTTGCCTATGATCGTTGGGACAGGCCGGTGATCTCACAGGATGCCAACCAAAAGGCCAAAAGTCCCCAGGAGTTTACATACGTAAAGTATGATTCCTGGAACCGGCCCATTGCAACAGGAACCTTTAAATCGGCCGGCAGGACCCTGACCATGGCCCTTGTAAGAACAGAGTTGAACAATGCTTCACTGGGGGCCCGTTTTGAAACGAGAACACTGGGAACGCTTCCCAACAGGGATTTTACCAATAACCTCAGCTATCCAAAAGCCGATGCCAGCAATACACTGACACCCTTAACACAAACCTGTTATGATGATTATAAATACACCGATCTCAGCGGCTTTGCATTTACGCCTTATTTAAGTTATACGGCAGGTGCCGCTACCACCAATACCCTGGGTAAAGCAACGGCTGTAAAAACAAATGTACTGGGTACGGGCAGCTGGCTTACCACCGTTAATTATTACGATGCCTATGAGCGGGTGATCCAGACCCAGCAAACAAACATCAACGGGGTGAAAAATTTTGTAACAACAACCTATGACTTTCAGGGACGTGTTCTTAAAACGGCAGAAGATAACAAACTGACTGCTGCTACGGGTGTGATCCTTCAAAATACCTATGAATATGATCATGCCGGACGCCTGGTACGCATAAAGCACAAAACCGGCAGCCAGGCAGAAATCATACTGGCCGATTACAAATACACCGACCTGGGTTCCCGCATGGCAGAGAAAAACCTCAACAGTACCAACAACGGAGCTTCTTATCTGCAATCCATTGATTATACCTTTAATGAACAGGGACGCATCTTCAGCATCAACAATGCGGATCTGACCAATGATGGTACCTTGAACAATGATGCCAATGATCTCTTTGGTATGGAATTCAAGTACCATAATAATGTAATTGATGCCAGCAAAGCGGTGTACAACGGCAATATGTCGGAGGTGATCTGGAAAGATGCCCAGGCTGCCAAAAAGAAAGGGTATGTGTATACTTATGATGGTCTGGACCGGTTAACAGCAGCAGCTTACCGGGTATATGCATCCAACT
>CAZMRM010000155.1:0-7206 GCA_964568515.1 uncultured Chitinophaga sp.
GTTTTGGCCGAACAGAATAAGGAGCAGCTATGGTTGCTTGTGTTCTGTTCTGTAAAAAATCCAAATACATTTTTCCTTTACGTGCTTTCACAGCACGCTCGAGACTTGTAAACTTAGGGAGTTCTTTATGAACCAATGTTACAATCACGCGGGCAAATTCTTTGGATTGCTCATAAGTATATTTTCCCTGCAGGGGAATGTAAATATGCAATCCTGTTGACCCGCTGGTTTTACAATATGCTTCAACACCCAGTTCTTCCAAAATGTCTTTTGTCATTCTTGCTGCTTCAATTACCTGATCAAACGAATTTTTATCCGGGTCGAGATCAATGATGCACCAATCCGGATGATCCGGTTTTTGAATGCGGCTGCTCCATGGATTGATTTCAATACATCCCAAAGAAGCCATATATAATAAACTGGCATCATCTTTTGCCACTAAAAAATGTTTGTCTCTTTTATCATCTTCACTATGATATAAAAATGTCTCTACCCAGTCGGGTACCTTTCCTGTAACATCCTTCTGATAAAAACCTGGTCCGTTAATACCATTTGGATGACGGTTAAGGGACTGCGGACGATCTTTCAAATAAGGAAGCATATAAGGAGCAACCTGATAATAATAATTTAAAAGATCACGTTTCGTTATTTTTTCTTTTGGCCAATAACATTTACTCAGATTGGTAAATTTAAGTTCATATCCATTTATTTTTCTAACCTGTGTTTCATCGGTCGGATTTAATAATGTCCTGCGTTCCCTTTCTTTAATGGGCCTCAAATATTTTTCAGTGATTTTTTTTTCTACTTTTTTTGATTTTTCTTTTTTCAAAATGTTGCTAACGGATGCTTCTTTTTCTTTTTTCACTTCTTTTGGTTTTTTATCTTCACGCATGCCTTCAAATGAAGGATGTCTCATGACTCCATCCGAAGTCATTTCTGAAAAACTCACTTCACAAACCAATTTTGGTTTCAGCCAGATTGCTGTTGCATGCGGTGGTTTTGCACGAAAACGTGATGGTTTGTTTACATCCGGTTCCTCCTCAAACGGAATTTTGGAAGTTATTAATGGTTTAAATTGCTTTATCATTTCTTTTTGTGTTTGTATACTGAATCCTGTTCCTATTTTTCCTGTATAAACAAACTTTCCGTTTTCAAATACACCTACCAACAAAGCACTAAATGGTTTGCTTGTTTCTTCATTAATGGTATATCCGCCAATAACCATTTCCTGGCGTTTATTTACTTTTACTTTTAACCAATGATCTGTACGCAAACCAGGATAATATTCGCTCTCTGCTTTTTTTGCGATAATTCCTTCCAGTCCATTTTTTTTAGCCGCACCATAAAAATCAGTTCCTGATTCTTCAAAAAACTCACTTAAACGGATGCGATCATCTTCCGGCAATACGGATCTTAAAATTTTTCTTCGTTCTAAAAGAGATAAACTGCACAAATTTTTTCCGTCCAGCCATAAAATATCGAAAACATAATAGATCAGGTTCCCATCTGCTTCACTCCGCCAGTTTTGTAAATTACCGAAATGGGATATCCCTTTATCACCCAATACAATTATTTCCCCGTCAACAACAGCATTGATGCCCCAGTTTACTAGGCCTTCATAAACAGGATAAAATTTTTCATTAAACGATTTATAATTTCTGGATCTTAACTCTATTTTTCCTTTATTCATGAATGCCAAGGCACGATATCCATCCCACTTTACCTCATATACCCACCCAGGCTGATCAAATGGTTCATCCACAAGTGTGGCAAGCATCGGCGTCAGTTTGGATGGGAACGCCTGCTTACTTGTTTTTTTGAGAAGTGCCAGATTTTTTTTTTTCGTCAGTGTTTCTTTTTATAGCCGCCTTTACATCTTTGCGTTTTGCAAGCGAAGCTGCTTTTCTGCTTCCTGTTCTTGTTTCTTTTACACGATCTGATTTATAGAAATTCTTAGCGCTTTTTTCAACCTGGGCAATCGTTTTTTTTGAAACTACCGATTTATCTTTTTTCAATATATCATCCGCAGAAGCATATTTGTCCTTGTGTTTAATCAGCAACCAGCTATTCTCTCCCATGCCTTTTGTTTTCACCAATGCAAATTCACCTTTCAGTTTTTTCCCATGCAAGGTCACTTTCAGATTTCCTTTACTAAGCTGTTGTCTTAAATCTTTGTTCTGTATTTTTTTATCATCACTTTTAATCAGGCTGGATTCGTACGTTCCTTCATCCCAAACAATCACTGTCCCGGCTCCATATCCGCTTGGTATGATTCCTTCGAAATCTTTATAATCGTATGGATGGTCTTCTACCATCATTGCCAGCCGCTTTACAGAAGGATCAAGTGAAGGTCCTTTTGGTACTGCCCAGCTTTTTAATACTCCTTCCATTTCCAGCCTGAAATCATAATGGAGATGAGAAGCATCGTGTTTTTGAATCACAAAATGCAACTGATCAGAGCCAGCCTTTCCACCGATTGGTTCAGGCGATTCCTTAAAATTTCTCTTTTGTTTATATTTTGTTAGTGTCATCGTTCACTTTTTAATTCATCAGAAGTTGAGGAATTGTTTACTTTCTTTGGGGAGACAAAGTTCGTTCTTACATCTCCCTAAAACAACTGTACTTATTGGCATACATAAAAAATCATTTTTTCTGACCCAATAATTTCTTTCATAATTCAATTAAAATGCCAGCAGCATTCATCAAATATCGAATGTCAACGCTGATTGGATGATTATCAGGATCATGTATTTTAATAATAAGTGGTACCTTTAAACCTTGAAATTTATCTGCTTATGAAACTCAACAGAAACCTCCGCTTTCTTCTTATCTGCTCCATCTTTATTTTATTCGCTGTTATTGCATGGTACATCAGGGCTTATCGGATGCCGCCCGAACTACAAACAGAAACCATTGTATTGAAAGATGAGACCCATCAATCAGTAACTATTTCTGACTATAAAGGAAAATATATACTGGTAAGTTATTTTCAAACCTGGTGCGGCGACTGTATACAAGAACTTAAAAGTATTGATGACCTGCAAATAAAGGCAGGAAAAGAAAATATCAAAATCATTATGATTTCTGATGAACCCTGGACTAAAATCAGCCGGTTCAAAGAAAAATACTGCAACACCCTTGATTATTATCAATCAAAGGAATCTCTTCGTTCTCAGGGGATACACATTTTTCCTACTACTTTTCTTCTTGATAGAAATGGAAACACACTTATCAGCAAGACCCAGCGGTTTGACTGGAGCAGTGATGATGTACTCAAACGAATCAAATAGTCAGATTTTACTATTCCCTCCTGAATTTTTTTCAGGTAAAATTCATTTTTTCTGAAAAATTGTCTGTTATTTTTTTAAGAAAATGCGTTGGTACATCTGTTGACACCCCCTGTGCAATCGCGATTAATTTTAAAAGAAAAAAATAACATATTAATTTAAGGAGAAAAAATCATGAGAACAATCGTAAAATCTAACAATAATCAGTATTCGGAATTGCCATCTATTTTTGATGATTTCGGCTTGTTACGTAACCTGTTTCAATCCGGAATTTCAAAACCTGTAAACTCATTACCTTCAGTAAATGTAAAGGAAACGGAAGCAGCATATGAATTGGAAGTAGCTGCACCAGGACTTTCTAAAGAAGATTTTGAGGTGGACATCGATGGACACCGACTTACAATCTCAGCCCAAAAAGAAATTAAAACAGAAGAAAAAGACGAGCAATACACACGGAAAGAATTTAATTTTTCAACATTCAGGCGTTCTTTTCATTTACCTGAACGCACGGTAGCGATTGATAAAATTACAGCCAAATACGTAGATGGTGTGTTGCAGCTTTACATACCCAAAGTGGAAGCGGCTAATACCAATAAGCGCATTAGTGTTGAGTGAACAGGGTTGAGTGATCATATAACAAATGCCCTTGCGGATTATAGTGCAAGGGCATTTGTTATTTTTCGTCCGGAGGTGGTGGCACTACATTTCCACCATCTGTTTGAAACTTCCAGGTACCATCTTTCTGCTTTTTCCAGACAGTCACATAATCAATATGTATGATTCTGGAAAAACCAGTTGAATCCTTTGGTAATACAATTTTACATTTTCCAAATGTATATCCGATATTTCCTGAAATATCGGCCTTAACAGGCTCCCAGGTAAATTTAAGTTTTGCATCTTCCGGATTGTTTTTAAAACTTTCAATCAGCTCCTGTTTGTTCATAATTGTATGTTGCCTGGGTTCCAGTTTAATAACATCATCTGCAGCAAATGCAATAAATGCTTCTCCCATTCCCTTTTCAGCGCACATAGCTGAAAAAGCTTTATCAGCCTCAATAATTTCATTTACATCACTTACCGGTTCCGGTTTACAGGCCACTATAAACAGGCACAATACAAAACAAATTTTTTTCATATACATCACAATTAAATGGTTTGTTCCAGGGTTAATTTTTCAAATGTATTAAGTAAAATGGTTATACTTACAAAAAATTACATGAATGGTAGTTGCAGATGTGATTATAATCGGTGGTGGTGCCGCAGGCTTCTTTTCAGCCATTAACAGTGCACAGATAAACAAGGGATGTACTGTTGTTTTACTGGAAAAAAGTTCTAAACTGTTATCAAAGGTCCGCATTTCAGGAGGAGGACGGTGTAACATCACACACGCGTGTTTTGATAATGATGCATTGGTGAAAAATTATCCCAGGGGTGAAAAAGAGCTGAGAAATGTATTCAGCAGATTTACAACAACAGATACCATTGAATGGTTCCGGTCAAGAGGCGTACAATTAAAAACGGAGCCCGACGGCAGAATGTTTCCGGAAAGTAATACCTCCGAAACAGTCATACAATGTTTGTTGCAGGAAGCTAAAAAATCGGATGTACAAATCAGGTTGAACATCGATATTCAGGAAGTTATAAAAACAGCGGAACAGGAATTTTTACTGAAGACGGCAGATTCTCAATTGTTCAGGTGTAAAAAATTGGTCATTGCTACCGGTGGCAATCCCAAAGAACAAGCTTATGACTGGATGAAAGCATTAGGGCATACTATCGTTAAACCTGTTCCTTCCCTCTTTACGTTCAACATTCCCGATCACCCCATTACAGAGCTGATGGGTGTTTCTGTTCCGCTGGCAAAGGTTAAAATTAAAACAGCCAAACTGGAAGTGGAAGGTCCTTTGCTCATCACACACTGGGGCATCAGTGGTCCGGCAGTTCTCAAAACCTCTGCAATTGCGGCAAGAATATTACACGAGCAAAATTATGAGTTTACTGTTGCTGTGAGCTGGCTACCAAAATATACGGAAGAAAAAATAAGGATCGAATTCTCCAATCAACGGGAAGAAAATGCGGCAAAACTGGTTGTTTCGAATTGTCCGTTCGATTTACCTAAACGATTATGGGAATATTTTACGATACGATCCGGTATTGATAAAACAATTAAGTGGGCTGATTTGACAAAAAAAAATCTGAGTGATCTGGTTAGCTGTCTCATCAATAGTGAATATACAGTAAAAGGGAAAACAACTTTCAAAGAAGAATTTGTAACTTGTGGAGGCATCAAATTAAAGGAGATCAATTTTGCCACAATGGAAAGCAAGATCGTTCCTAACCTTTACTTTGCAGGAGAAGTGATGGACATTGATGGTATAACAGGTGGATTCAACTTTCAAAATGCATGGAGCAGCGGATGGATTGCAGCAAAAAATATGTTCAACAAATAAATGTATATACATATAATGTAATTGTATACAAAAAAATGTATCTTTACTACTACATTACTATATAGTATACTGAATGGAAATTGGCAAAGAGATCAAACAGGAAAAATTTAAAAATGAGCATCAAAAAATGCTCATTAATATACTCTTCACCAGTAGCTGGTTGAGTTCTAAACACGCTTGCTCGCTTAAACCTTATGGCATTTCGGTTCAGCAATATAATATCCTGCGTATTCTTCGTGGACAACACCCTGCTCCTGTTACCATCAATTTATTGATCGACCGTATGCTTGATAAAAATTCAAATGCATCCCGGCTTGTAGAAAAATTACGTTTAAAAAAACTGGTAGAACGTGCCGTTTGCCCGAATGATAGAAGAGCTGTCAATGTTCTCATCACACAAAAAGGATTGTTGCTATTAACAGAATTGGATAAACAAGAAGAACTGTTTCTGAAGGAACTTAAAAATTTAAATGCAAAAGAAGCGGAATTGTTAAGTTCTTTACTGGATAAACTAAGAGATTAACCTTTAAAAATATAGGATATGAAAACCATTTTTCACAAGGCATCTGAGCGTGGCCATGCAGATCATGGCTGGCTGAATGCACACCACTCTTTCAGTTTTGCAAGCTATCATGATCCTAATAAAGTTCATTTTGGTTTACTTCGTGTCCTGAATGATGACATTGTTGCACCGGGCAAAGGTTTTGGAATGCATCCTCATGATAACATGGAGATTGTGACCATTCCTTTAAAGGGACAACTGGAACACAAAGACAGCATGGGCAATATCGGAGTGATACGTCCGAATGAAATACAGGCCATGAGTGCTGGTTCGGGAATTACACACTCTGAGTACAATCACTCTGATTCCGAAGAAGTGAACATCCTTCAAATCTGGGTATTTCCAAAAGAACGGGACATTACCCCCAGATACGAACAGCGTGTTTTTACAGAAGCAGATAAAGACGGGAAATTCAAAACCATTGTATCCCCTGTAAAATCCAACGACGTGATGTGGATCAATCAGGATGCATATTTTTCTATCGGTAAATTTAAATCCGGCCAATCTGTTTTGTACACCGTTCAACATCCGGGAAATGGTGCTTATGTATTCATTATCGAGGGAACCGCTGTGATTGCACAACAATCTCTTCAAAAACGGGATGCAATCGGTGTTTCTGAAACCAATCAGTTTGATATTGAAATAAGAGAAAATGCTGAAATTCTGGTGATAGAAGTCCCCATGAATTAGTCTCATTAGAGTATTAGATGTTTTGAACAGTGAATACTCTTTTCTTCCTTCTGCTTCTCTGCTTTTAACTGTTAAATAGTCAGCCAATATTTCATTTTAAAGTCAATCCGTCATTCCATTTTACCGAAAGCTGACAAGGCAGACAAGGTATATTCCATTTCCGCCGCTGGAATAAAATTTGTTCCCTTTTTTTACAAAAAAATAAACCATGAATCTA
>CAZMRM010000155.1:7216-8710 GCA_964568515.1 uncultured Chitinophaga sp.
CCATTCAGCAGGCCATACAAATTGCAACTGTTAACGGGCAACAATCCATAGAGAATGCGCACCTTTTAAAAGGAATTCTTGAAGTGGATGAAAATGTGACGCCTTTTATTCTGAAAAAACTGAATGTAAACACCCACATGTTTACAACAGCACTTGATAAAATCATTGACAGCTTTCCCAAAGTTTCGGGAGGACAACCTTATTTATCTTCCAATGCCAATCAGGCGATAGCCAAAGCTTCTACTTCTTTAAAAGAATTTGCCGATGAATATGTTTCTATTGAACATTTATTATTGGCAATTCTTACAACAAAAGATACTGTTTCTCAATTAATGAAAGACAATGGTATTACAGAGAAGGACCTGAAAGCCGCCATTACAGAGCTTCGTAAAGGAGCCAAAGTGACCAGCCAGACTGCTGAAGAAACATACAATGCACTTAACAAGTATGCGATTAATTTAAATGAGCAGGTTAAAAAAGGCAAGTTGGATCCGGTGATCGGTAGAGATGAAGAAATAAGAAGAGTGCTGCAGATATTGTCGCGCAGGACCAAGAACAACCCTATTCTTGTTGGTGAACCGGGTGTTGGTAAAACAGCAATAGCAGAAGGCTTAGCCATTCGCATCATTAATGGAGATGTACCTGATAACTTAAAGAGCAAACAAATTTATTCCCTGGATATGGGGGCACTGGTAGCAGGAGCAAAATTCAAAGGAGAATTTGAAGAGCGTTTGAAATCCGTTGTTAAAGAAGTGATCTCAGCCGATGGTGAAATCATTCTGTTCATTGACGAGATCCATACACTTGTTGGTGCAGGTGGTGGCGAAGGTGCCATGGATGCCGCAAACATACTCAAACCTGCTTTAGCAAGAGGAGAATTAAGAGCGATCGGAGCAACCACTTTAAATGAATTTCAAAAATATTTTGAGAAAGACAAAGCACTGGAACGCCGTTTTCAAAAGGTTATGGTGGATGAGCCAAGTTCTGAAGATGCCATCTCTATTTTACGTGGTATCAAAGAAAAATACGAAACACATCATAAAGTTCGCATCAAGGATGAAGCAATTATTTCTGCTGTTGAATTATCGCAACGTTATATCAATGATCGTTTCTTACCGGATAAGGCCATCGATTTAATGGATGAGGCTGCTTCTAAATTAAGGATGCAGATGAACTCAATGCCTATTGAACTGGATGTACTTGAACGAAAAATAAGACAACTTGAAATTGAACGTGAGGCCATCAAGCGTGAAAATGATAAACGCAAATTGGAAGACCTCAATAAAGAAATAGCGGAGCTGTCTGATCAACGCAGTGATTTGCGTGCAAAATGGCAAACTGAAAAAGATGTGGTAGAAGGTATTCAAAAAGTAAAAGAACATACCGAGCAGCTGAAGTTTGAAGCAGAACAGGCAGAGCGTAATGGTGATTACGGACGCGTTGCAGAAATCCGTTATGGTAAATTAAAGGAAGCAGAAACAGAACTTCGCTCTT
>CAZMRM010000156.1:0-8690 GCA_964568515.1 uncultured Chitinophaga sp.
TCGATGATTGCAAGATCGTATGGAAAAAAATATTCGCTAAAATACCTGAGGGAGAATACCTTCCTCACAAAAGAAGGTGTTAGCTTTTTGGGTATTACAGAAGGTGCCAAAACAATTGGAATGGAAACATTGGCGGTTACCATTAAAGGAGATCATGTAAAAAGTGAAGTACAATTACCTTGTATTGTACATTGGAACCAGAATCATTTTGTAGTACTTTACAAAATTTATAACAAAAACCGGTTTTTACCTTTTTTAAAAAAAGAATGGCGCTACAAAATTGCAGATCCGGGGCATGGTTTACTGACGTTAAACGAAGCTGATTTTTATAAATCAGCCATTAGCGAAAACAATGAAGGGGTGTTTTTGTTTTTAAGTCCGACGCCTGAATTTTATGAGCTGGAACCACCTAAGGAAAGCGGAATGAGTTTGTCCTACCTGCTTCATTATTTAAAACCATTTAAAAGTCAGTGGTTCCAACTGTTTTTAGGTCTGATCACAGGAACGTTATTTACATTGATTTTTCCTTTTTTAACACAGGCCTTGGTGGATAAGGGGATTGTTAATAAAGATCTTCACATCATCAGCATCCTGTTATTGGCGCAATTAACCATGTATCTTGGAAATACGGTCATAACAATTGTTCGCAACTGGGTTTTCCTGTATATCGGAACACGGATCAATATCACCATCATCTCCGATTTTTTAAAAAAATTATTACGATTGCCGGTTAAATTTTTTGAAACAAAAATGTTGTAGGTAATCTACCTATACTGTTTCTTTCAAATGTCAAAGTTCACACTAATCGCAAGTTTTATTATACTCAATTGGTAACATTATTTTATGAATTGGTATAAAATACAACAATGTCGCCAAAATAAAATTTAAAATGCAGGGCGATTTTAATCAACGAATTGGTGATCATGAACGAATTGAACATTTTCTGACTTCACAAAGTTTACTGACTTTTTTTTCATTGATCAATATCTCCGTATTCTTGTTGGTATTACTTTTTTACGATACCAAGTTATTGGTTATTTATTGTATGTTGACTGCTATTGCGGTGGGTTGGGCATCTGTATTTCTGGAAAAAAGACGCATATTGGATTATTACCGTTTTCACAGACGTTCTGAAAATCAGGATGCGATTTTTGAAATCATCGGTGGAATGCAGGAAATAAAACTGAACAATTTTGAAGATTATAAAAGAAATGAATGGGAAAAAAATCAATTGAAGTTATTTAAAATAAACCTCAGGATATTAAAACTGGACCAGCTTCAACTCAATGGCTATGATTTTATTAATCAGCTTAAAAATATTTTGGTGACATTCATTGCAGCGCGTGAGGTTGTTCACGGAAATATATCTTTAGGTGCCATGCTCAGTATTTCCTATATCATTGGTCAAATGAATTCTCCGATCGATCAACTCATCAATTTCTTTCGTTCGCTTCAGGATGCCAAATTGAGCCTGGAACGTTTAAAGGAAGTTCAAAATCATGAAACAGAAGAGAAGGATGGTGATGTACAGTTTGAAGTTGAGAAGGTATTACATAAGGAGCCTTCTCTGCGGGGTATATACATCAAAAATGTATCTTTTCAATATGAAGGTCCTAATTCTTCTTATGTACTAAAGGATATTAATCTGCATATTGAAGAAGGAAAAACGTTGGCAATAGTAGGAGCAAGCGGAAGCGGGAAAACAACATTGATGAAGTTATTGTTAAAATTTTACGAGCCTGTTTCAGGCAGCATCCATGTGAATGATTATCCATTGGAGAAGATCGCTTCCGGCAGCTGGAGGCGAAATTGCGGAACGGTAATGCAGGATGGCTACCTTTTTTCGGATACAATAGAACGGAATATTGCTACTGATGATGAGCACATCGAAAAGGAAAAATTTATTGCTGCAGCAACATCCGCCAACCTTATTGATTTTTTAACTGAATTGCCCTTAGGTGTGAAAACAAAAATAGGCGCTTCCGGAAATGGTATCAGTGGTGGTCAGAAACAACGCATTCTGATTGCAAGAGCTATTTATAAAAATCCCCACTATATTTTATTTGATGAGGCAACTTCAGCATTGGATGCTGAAAATGAAAAAATAATACATGATAATCTTCAGACATTTTTTAAAGGTAAAACAGTAGTGATCATTGCACACCGTTTGAGTACTGTTAAAAATGCAGATAAAATTGTGGTGTTGAAGCATGGAAAAATTTCAGAGACTGGAAATCATGCTAGTTTGGTAGAAAAAAAAGGAGAATACTTTAACCTGGTACGGAACCAATTAGAACTTGGAAACTAATGAAAGATAAGATTCAACAAGAACTGGAGAATAATAAGTTGTTTGCTGTCCAATATGGATTTCTTATTACTGCGCTTGTAGTGATAGTATCCGTTGCTGTATTGTATTATTTGAACATAGAAGGTGAACCGGTGATTTACTGGGTGTATAAAAATTACATAAAATAGGGATAGATACGTTTAGTACAAATTAAAATATGGTTTTTAATGACATACAGTACCAATTCATGAGTGTTTCTGCAACCAATTTTCAAAAGCAGGTTATTGCGATGGCCATTTAGTGTACTTTCACTGATGAGTAGTTTTTTAGAAAATTTTCTGGCTGGTTGGTTCCGACAAATTAATTTAAGTATTTTTTTCTACGCATAATTTCCTGTCCTTTCTTACTTACTTTTCGAATGCAGTGTACTGGTGTCAAATGCAACCGGCTCCAGAGACACTGTTACAGGAGATAAAGGTCAATATTTCTACAATTTTTCTTATCGCGTTGAGATTACTGAGAGCAGATATTTTAGTTAAGTTCTTTTTGTTTTTAAAATATTTTTTGGTTCTGTAACATCAGAACTAAAAAAACCGTATATTTGCACCGCAATGGAAATTAAACTCACACAAAAACAAAAAGAGCTGATCGAGAAAAATGGGGTTTTTCTCGAACGTACCGGGATGTCACCCGCACAAGCCAGAATATTATCATTATTACTCGTTAGCGATCGCACGGAGTTAACATTTGATGAAATATACCATACATTAAAAATGAGTAAAAGTGCAGCCAGTAATGCCATTAATTCCCTTCTGGTGATGGAACGTTTGGAATATCACACCAAACCCGGCGACCGGAGAAGGTACTTCAGTAATCACATCAATGCGCATGAGGAGAATTTTGAGAAAGCAATGATCAAAATGCTGGAGGTGAATAAGCTGCTAAAAGAGATCCTGGAAAACAGGACGAAAGCAACAAAAGATTTTAATTCCAAGCTCCAGCGTCTGATTCTTTTCATGGAATTTCTTCAAAAAGAATTGCCTGATGTATATAATAAATGGCGCAAACAACAAAAATAATTTTACAACTGAACGGTTCTCGAAGAACAATTTAAATCAAAACCAATATGAAATCAATTTACGGCATGATCGCATTGTTGATCCTGGGGGTGGGTGAATCCGCCTTTTCTCAGACAGGAAACAAACTTTCATTAAAGGAGTGTATTGACTATACGCTTAAAAACAACCCTTCCACAGTTGTTTATGATAACCAGGTAAAAATCGCAGAAAAACAAAAACTGGAGGCCCTGTCGGGATACTTGCCACAGATCAATGCAACCGGAACTTTTGATGATAATTTAAAACGTCAGGTCACCGTTATTCCCGGTGCCATTTTTCAAAGTCCCGAAGATGTAAAAGTTCAATTCGGTAATCAATACAATACGATTGCTACTTTACAGGCCGATCAGGTTATTTTTGATGAATCACTTCTGGCGGGTATTCAGGCAAACCGGCCGAATATAGAATTGGCGGAGCTCAAGAAAACACAGAATGAGGATAATTTAGTTTACAATACAGCTTCTGCTTATTACCAGATATTGAGTTATAAAGAACAGATAAAATTATTGTCTCAGAATGAAAAAAAGTTGGAGGATCTGCTAAATGTTCAAAGACTTCAACTGGAAAAAGGAGTGATCACCCGCGTTTCTTTTAATCGTGTACAGGTAAACTACAACAATGTAATCTCACAAAAAAAAGTGGCAGAAACCAATTACAACCTGGCCATGATCAAGCTTAAAAATGCAATGGGGATACCGCTGGAAAAAGAGTTGAACATTATTGACACGATCAATTATCAGCAGGATGTTGAAATGCCTGTAGTAACGGATTTTGATATAAAAAATAAAACCGATTACCAGATACTTGAAAAAAACATCTTATTTCAGGAGGTTGACCTGAAACGCAAACGTGCAGCTGTATTGCCGACCTTATCTGCCTATGCGCGATATGGTGCCACCGCTTTCGGGAATGAATTCTCTAAATCCTATAACAACTGGTATGATTTTTCTGTTGTCGGGCTGAAGCTGAATATACCTATTTTCAGCGGCTTACGCAGGTACAGCCAGATTTCGCAAAGTGAGCTCAATTTATACAATGCAAAACAAAACCTGATCATTAATTCGGAAAGTATAAAACTGGCAATGCAAAGTTCAAATACGGTATTGTTCAGTTCCTATACCGATTTGCAATCCAATAAAAGTAATATTGAGTTGGCAAAAACAGTATTTGATGATACGAGTCTGCAATATGAAAAAGGAATTGTTTCATTAACTGATTTTCTGAATGCCGATTATGCTTACAAAGAATCACAAGCCAATTACATTAAATCGCTTCTGAATTATTTAATTGCACGAATCGATCTGGAACGCTCTAAAGGAACCATTAAACAATTTGTAAATCAACTGTAATTCATCATACTCCATGAAAAAGATAGGAATCATAGCCGCTGTTGTAGTCTTAATTGCATTAATAGGATTCAGGCTGGCCGGTAATAAAAAAGTAATCAATGAACAAAATAAAGCAGTCGACAGGTCAAGCGTACCCATTCCTGTTACGGTTGCAAAAGCAGAACAAGCAGCCGTAGAAAGTGGTTTTTCTTTGCCTGCTGTTGTTAAACCCGTAAATGAAGCAAATATCACTTTGAATGCTTCCGGTAAAATCAAATCGTTGAATTTTGATTTGGGAACCCGCGTAAGTAAAGGGCAGATCATTGGCTCGCTGGATAATAATCTGAAACAGATCAACCTGTCTTCTGCTCAGTTAATGGAACAAAAAAGTGAAGCAGATTTCATTCGTTTTAAGGATTTATATGCAGGAAAAGCGGCTTCCGAAGTTGACTTTAACAATGCAAAATACAGTTACGAAAATGCAAAAAATCAGGTAGAACAAATCAAACAACAAATTGCCGATGGAAACATGATCTCTCCTGTTAATGGTGTGATCAGCAAGAAAAATGTGGAAGAAGGCGAGTTTGTGAATATAGGAGCCACGATTGCAACAGTGGTGGATATATCTACTTTAAAGGCATCGGTTATGGTAAGCGAAAAAGATGTATACAGATTACAGGAAGGCATGATGGTAAGCATTGTTTCCGATGTATTTCCGGGAAAGGAATTTAAAGGTAAGATCCGGTACATCAGTGATGCAGGCGATGAAAGTCATAACTATGAAGTGGAAGTAACCATCAATAATAATGATCGTCTGCCAATAAAAGCCGGCACGTTCATCTCTGTTAAATTTGATGTGAAAAGCAGCGGGTCTGCTCTTCAGATTCCCAAACTGGCATTGGTAGAAGGTACAAAGAATCCTTATGTGTATATCGTCAACGGAAACAAACCGGTGATCAGAAAATTAACACTGGGAAGGGACCTGGGTGAAAACATTGAAGTAGTAAGTGGTCTCAAAGCCGGTGAAGTGGTAATCGTTAGCGGACAAATAAACCTTACAGAAAATAGTATGATTGAAGTAGTAACTTCTAAATAAACAAGACATGTCAATTACAGAAATATCCGTCAAACGCCCTTTATTGATCATTGTTATCTTTTTTACATTGATCTTATTCGGGTTCATTAGTTATAAAAATCTGAATTACAATTTGCTTCCGAAATTTGAAGCCAATGTATTATCAGTATCAACCACCTATCGCGGTGCTTCTGCCGATGAGGTACAAAGTTCCATCACCAAACCTGTGGAAGATGCAATTTCAGCTATAGAAGGAGTGGATCATGTTAACTCTTCTTCAATGGAGGGTGTTTCCGTGGTTATTATTCAATTAAAACCAGGTATCAGTACCATCACTGCTCAACGTTATGCGGAAAGGAAGATCAACCAGATGAAGGCCCTTCTTCCGGATGATGCGGATGATCCTGTTGTCAACCGTTTCAATTCAGAAGAATTACCCGTTTTGCGTGTCAGTGCTTCAGCAAATATTGGTCCTACCCAACTTTATGATATCATTGATTTACAGATCAAACCCTTGCTGTCCAATGTGGATGGTGTAGGAAGTGTAAATCTTATTGGTGGCAATCCAAGAGAGATACAGGTAACATTTGATAAGGATAAACTTACAGCCTATAAACTTTCTGCTTCACAGATCAACCAGGCAATTGCAGCATCCAATGTAAGTTATCCGGCAGGCTCCGTGGAAAATGAAACAGGCCGGTTTTCTTTGAGACTGGATGAAAAATTTTCAAAGCTCGATGAGCTCCGAAATCTTACTGTATTGCAAACAAAAGATGGAGGAAGGGTTTTATTGAAAGACATTGCTACTGTTACCGATTCGCAAACAGAAGATAAAATGATCAACCGGATCAATGGTAAACCGGGGATCGGGATTGAGATCGTAAAACAAGCGGATGCCAACTCCGTGAAGGTGAGTGATCTTGTTAAAAAGAAACTGGAAGAGTTAAAGAAAACGTATGCCGCAGAAGGCCTGCACTTTGAAATAGCGATTGACCAGTCGGTATATACACTGGCCTCTGCAGATGCAGTAATGGATGATCTGGTATTGGCTGTCTTGATTGTGGCCATGGTCATGCTGTTATTCCTCCACAGTATCCGCAGCTCTTTATTTGTTTTGATTTCTTTGCCTTCAGCAATGATCCCCACTTTTATTCTGATGTATGCATTCGGTTTTTCACTCAACCTGATGACCCTGATGGCACTTTCACTGGTGGTGGGTATTTTGGTGGATGATAGTATTGTGATCCTGGAAAATATTTTCCGTCATATGGAAATGGGGAAGGACCGTTACAAAGCAGCAATAGAAGGACGTGCGGAGATCGGTTTTACGGCTATCGCCATTACCCTGGTTGACGTAGTAGTGTTTGTGCCGATGGCTATCAGTGGAGGTATGATTGGAAACATTTTGCGGGAATTTTCGCTGGTAGTTGTTTTCTCCACACTTATGAGTCTGGTCGTTTCCTTCACCTTAACACCTTTACTCGCTTCCCGTTTTGCAGCGTTGACACATCTGACAAAAAAGACAATATTCGGAAGATTTTTCTTAGGTTTTGAAAGCATCATTGAAAACCTGAAAGTTACTTATGGCAATATTCTGAATTGGGCACTGAGCCACAAAAAATGGATTATCATTGGTGTCTTTATTTTGTTTGTTGGAAGCTTTTCGCTGATTCCTGCAGGCTTTATCGGTAGCGCATTTGTGAGTCCGAGCGACAGAGGTGAAATGAACATTTCACTGGAGATGGCACAAGGAACACCCTTGCGAAAAACAAATGAAATGGTTTTTCAGGCAGAAAAAATTGTGATGTCTCATCCGGAAGTTGTAAAAGTATTTTCCAATGTGGGCACACAAAGCGGGAATGCATTAACAGGTGGAACATCTACTTCCAACATCGCAGAGATCTCTGTTCAGCTGGTGGATAAAAACGAGAGAAAAATTACTTCGGATCAGTTTGGTGAAATGATGCGTAAGGAAATATCGACGATCCCGGGTGTACGTGTTACCATTAAACCAACCGGTATTACCGGTAGCAGTGATGCGCCGGTACAAATTGCGGTGAAAGGAAATGATATGAACAGTATTTGGGAAGCGGCAAAAATAGTAAAGGGTATTGTTATAAAAACACCGGGAACAGACTATGTTGAATACAGCACAAAGGATCCGCAGACAGAAATCGAGATAAAGCTGGATCGTGATAAAATGAATATGGTCAACCTGAGTGTTACCGAAGTTGGCACTGCTTTACAGCTGGCTTTCCGTGGAAATGATCAGTTAAAGTATACCGATAAAGGAGAAGAATATGCGATCAATATTATTTCTGATAAAGCAGATCGAAAGGATATTGAAAGTGTAAAAAACATCTCTATTAAAAATAGTAAAGGTTCAACGATTCGTTTGCAGGATATTGCTGCGATCAATGAAAAACTCAGCCAGGCTGTACTTCAACGTTCCGATCGTTTGAACAGTATAAAAGTAACCGCTTTTACTATTGGCCGCCCGGTTGGAACCATTATTTCGGATATACAAACAGCTGTTGCAAAACAAAAATTGCCTGCAGGTGTCATCATCGATTATCAGGGTGCGGCACAGCAACAAAAGGATGCATTCGGAAGTTTGGGAATCGCTATGATGATCGGTTTTTTACTGGTATACCTGATCATGGTTGCCTTGTACGAAAGTGCCGTGTATCCATTGGTGGTGATGTTTTCCATCCCCGTATCTCTGATCGGTGCATTGCTTGCACTTGCACTTTCGATGCAATCGCTTACTATTTTTGCAATTGTAGGACTTATTATGCTGATGGGATTGGTAGCCAAGAATGGTATCCTGTTGGTGGATTTTACTAATCACCTGAAAGAAAAAGGATATGCTATGAAAGATG
>CAZMRM010000157.1:0-8686 GCA_964568515.1 uncultured Chitinophaga sp.
GTTCGGACGAAGTTGGTTCAAGAACAACCTTTGTTGAGAATAATTTAAATGGTTATATTTACGCTTCCGGAAATATAGAGCAGTTGAAAACTGTAATGTTAGCAGCGATCAGATCAGCCCAGGAGCAATTAAATGCGATGTCCCTGGAAAGTACAAAAAAAGCAAGTTTAATTACTCCCACCGTTTGGGCTCAAAAGTTAATATCATTACTATGAACAAAATACTTGTAACCGGTGGTGCCGGAAATGTTGGAAGTGCATTGGTTGAAAAACTAATTGCCAATAAAGACAATTATGTGGTTATTGTTGATGATCTATCCACAGGATTTCTTTCAAAACTTCCAAAATCTTATCCGGAAAGATGGGCCTTCATAAAAGCGGATGTCAATAATTTTCAAGATATTTCATCCATTATGGTTACCCATAAATTTGATTATGTATTTCATTTTGCTGCTGTAGTTGGTGTAATCCGTACACAGGAAAACCCGGTAAAAGTTTTAAGGGATATAGACGGGATTAAAAATATTTTGGATTTGTGTAAAAACACTTCGGTAAAACGGGTGTTTTACTCTTCTTCCTCAGAAGTGTATGGCGAACCGGTTGTATTGCCCCAACACGAACATACAACTCCGCTTAATTCCAGGGTTCCGTATGCAGTAGTAAAAAATGTGGGTGAATCTTTTTGCAAAAGTTATTTTCAGGAATATCATTTGAATTATACAATATTCCGTTTTTTTAATACTTATGGCCCCAATCAAAGCACGGACTTTGTTATTGCCAGATTTTTAGCAGCAGCACTTGAAAATAAAGACATCACCATTTATGGCGACGGTTCCCAGACGCGTACCTTTACGTATGTGGATGATACAGTTGATACTTGTCTGAATTGCTTTTATAATCATCATCAGGTAAATGATGTTCTCAATATCGGAAATGATAAATTATGCACTATCCTTGATTTGGCTAAATTAATTGTAACCCTTACTGACTCACGTTCCAATATTGTTCATGTTGCACCTCTTAAAGAAGGTGACATGACACGTCGTCAACCTGATAACGAAAAGATGCGACTCATTCTCGGTCGGCCTCTTGTGACGCTTGAAGATGGTATTCGTAAAATGCTGGAATCAAAACATTTTTTATCATCTATCGGATTAAAAGCACATTCTTAATATACCTGATCTATCATTATGTGCGGAATCAATGGAATCTACGGACTGAGTGACCCGGACAAAGCAAAGCAAAAAATTGCCTCCATGAACAAGGCTATGGAACATCGTGGCCCTGATGATGATGGTGTTTTTGTAAAGGAAAAAATAGCGCTTGGCCATAGAAGACTATCCATCATTGATCTTTCACAAGCCGGTCATCAGCCGATGAAATCCCCGGATGAACGGTACCAAATTGTTTACAATGGTGAATTATATAATTACAAAGAGCTAAAATTTGAATTACAAAGAGTAATTGCAGGAACTCATCAGCAGGCTTATTTTTTTCAAACAAATACAGACACGGAAGTGATCATTGCGGCGTATGCACGCTGGGGAAGTGACTGTCTGAAATATTTTAACGGGATGTATGCGTTTGCAATCTGGGACGAACAGCAACAAGAATTATTCATTGCCAGAGATCGCCTGGGAATCAAACCTCTTTATTATTGCTTCACCAATGGTATTTTCGCCTTTGCTTCTGAAATCCGGTCATTACTTCAAAGTGAACTTGTGCCTAAAAAAATTGATCAGAACAGCTTGATTGATTATTTAAGGTTTCAAACTGTACATGCACCTCATACTATCATTAAGGGAATTAAAATGTTGATGCCCGGTCATTTTATTCGAATAAAAAATGATAAAATAACAATACATGAATATTGGAACATTGTAAAGGATGTCAATAACGAGGTAGCGGAAAAAAGCTATGAAACAGTATGCAAAGATGTCAAAACGCTTTTAACGAAAGCTGTGGAAAGACGACTGATTGCCGATGTGCCTTTTGGAGCCTTTCTTTCAGGAGGTATTGATTCAAGTGCAATTGTAGGTCTTATGAGTGCCGTATCAACAGAAAAAATAAAAACATTTTGTGTGACTTTTGATGAAGGGGAATTTTCAGAAGCGAACTATGCGCAGCTCGTTGCTAAAAAATTCAATACAGATCATCACGAAATAAAATTAGACCCCTCCGGGTTTCTCAGTCAGTTACCTGATGCATTAAAAGCCATGGACCATCCTAGCGGAGATGGGCCCAATACATATGTGGTATCAAAAGCTACACGGGAAGCAGGAATCACGATGGCCCTTTCGGGATTGGGTGGTGATGAATTGTTTGCAGGATATGATGTATTTAAGCGAGCCTTGCAGATTAAAAATAGAATGGCTTTAAATTCGCTGCCTCTTTTTTTGAGAAGAACGGGAAGTCATCTTCTGACCAAATTAAAGCCTGGTATTGCTTCAGAAAAAATTGCTGCACTTTTAGAAAAAAAAGAAATAAGTCTGGCTTCCTTTTATCCCTTGTCAAGACAGGTGCACATGGATAAACAGATCAAAGCCTTTTTGAAAAATAAGGTGTTACCTGAAAATAGAGTAGAAGCACAATTAAGTAATTTGGATCTTTCCGGATTATCTTCTGATATTTCTAAAATATCGTGCAGTGAAATTACTACTTACATGCAAAATGTGCTGCTGCGTGATACTGATCAGATGAGTATGGCACACGCGTTAGAAGTAAGGGTTCCCTTTATTGATTATACGTTGGTGGAATATGTATTAGGGGTACCGGATAAATTTAAGTTTCCAAGTTCTCCTAAAAAACTATTGGTAGATGCCTTAGGTAATTTGTTGCCTTCAGAAATTGTGGACCGCCCTAAAATGGGATTTACTTTTCCATGGAAACAATGGATGCAAAAAGAATTAAGGTCATTCTGTGAAGATAAAATGATCGCGTTGTCTAAACGTGAATTTTTTATTGAAGAAGAAGTGATGAAATTATGGAAACGTTTTTTAAAAAATGATCCTTATATCAGCTGGTCCCGGATATGGTATTTAATTGTTCTTGAAAACTGGTTGCAGGAGAATCAAATTGAGAATTGAAAATGAATAACAAAAAACGAATTCTCATATTCATAGATTGGTATTTGCCTGGATATAAAGCAGGTGGCCCTATACAATCTGTGGCCAATCTGGTGGCCCACTTGAAAGCTGATCATGAAATTTCCATTATCACCAGGGATACAGATTACAGCGAGTCGAGACCCTATACAACAATAAAAAGCGATACATGGTTGGAGAGGGATGGCACTCGTATTTGCTACATTTCTAAAAGTCAATTAAAATATTCCACCATTCATAAATTGATTTCGGAAGAATCGTTTGATTATGTTTATTTGAATGGTATCTATTCTTTATATTTTACACTCATTCCCTTATTTATACTTAGAAAAGGGAGAGGATATAAGATTGTGGTTGCAGCCAGGGGAATGCTTTCTAAAGGATCATTGAATGTAAAAAAGACAAAAAAAAATCTTTTCTTAAGAATGATAAAAATGGCCAGATTGTTTAGTGGTGTTACTTTTCATGCAACCACTGAAATGGAACATAGGGAAATCCAGGTAGCATTGGGAGATAAAATGATGATAAAAACAGCCGGTAATCTTCCTCCTCTTCAAGAGGCCGTTTCTTTTCATAACCGGAAAAAGGAAGCAGGAGAAGTAAAGCTTATCAATATTGCCCGTATAGCTCCTGAGAAAAATTTATTGCTTTCGTTGCAGATTTTACAGCAGATTAAAAAGCCCGTACTTTTTGATGTTTATGGTCCCGTTTATAATCATTCCTATTGGGAACAATGTAAAAAAGTAATTCAAAATTTACCTGAGCATGTAAAGGTTAATTACAAGGGGAGCCTGGAGAGTCATAAAGTGATGCAGGTTTTAAAGGAAGCGCATTTTTTGTTCATGCCCACGAGCGGAGAAAATTTCGGGCATATAATTTTACAATCGCTTACAGCAGGTACTCCTGTTATTATAAGTGATCAGACACCCTGGAAAGATTTGAAAAACAAGCATTGCGGGTGGGATGTCGCTTTGAATCAAACTGAGAGATTCATTGAAATACTTGAAACCTGTAGTGAAATGACACAATCGGATTATGATAACTACTCACAAAATGCTCATTCATTTGCATTTCAATACATTCATAATCCTCAGCTCATTCAACAGAATATCGAATTGTTTTCGTAAGTTGATTTAGGTAAATTCCCAATCTTGTTTAACTTTGTCAATAGAAGTTTCTGGCATTATTTTTCTGTAAGTTAACCTATTTTGTTTATATGTATATATTAGGATTAAATGCTTTTCATGGTGACTCATCAGCCTGTATTTTAAAAGATGGAAATGTTTTGGTTGCTTTAGAAGAAGAACGCATCAGACGAATTAAGCACTGGGCTGGTTTCCCTATAGAAGCTATTAAATACTGTTTGAATGATGCAGGGATCACTATCAAAGACATCGATCATATTACTATATCACGTGATCCTTCAGCAAATGTTTTAAAAAAAATAAAACATACATTAAAAAATTCAGTTTCCATTTCCACCATTATGGATCGTTATACGAATTCCAAAAAAGTGAAATCGGTGAAAACAATACTCGCTGAGGAACTATCTGTTAAGGAATCGGATATAAAAGCTGTTATACACAATATAGAACATCATCGTTCTCATCTGGGAAGTGCTTTTTTTGCTTCTCCTTTTGAAAATGCTGCATTACTGTCAATTGATGGATTTGGTGATTTTACAAGCACCATGACAGCATTTGGAAATAACAATGAAATTGAAGTAAAAAATGCCGTACTTTTTCCTCATTCAGCAGGTATTTTCTATACATCTTTTACACAATATCTTGGGTTCCCTAAATATGGTGATGAGTACAAAGTAATGGGATTAGCACCTTATGGCCAGCCACAGTATGTGGAAAAGCTGAAAGATGTCATTGAATTTACAAAAGATGGTTTATTTAAGCTGAACCTAAACTATTTTAAACATCATAAAGATGGAGTAAAAATGAGTTGGGAAGGAGGTGAACCTGATATTGAAAATATTTTCAGTGATTACATGGTTGAAAAATTTGGGGCAGCACGCAAAAAAGAGGATGAATTAACACAGTATCATAAGGATTTAGCGGCAAGTGTTCAACGGATTACAGAAGAACTTATTTTCCATATATTGAATCATCTTCATAAGCAAACGGGTTCCGATAATTTATGTATTGCCGGAGGTGTTGCACAAAACTCTGTGGCTAACGGAAAGATTCTGAGAAACTCTCCCTTTAAAAATGTATATATACCACCAGCGGGTCATGATGCAGGAACATCAATTGGTTCAGCTTTGTTTTTATACAACCAGGTACTTAAACAAAAACGGGTGTCACCAACCTATTCTGGTGCACTTGGAAGTCATTTTTCAGAGGAGGAAATTGAAACCTATTTGAAATCAAAAGCTGTTAATTTTAAAAGATACAGTGATGAGGAATTATATGATAAAGTAACGGATTGTATTATCAATGCTGGTGTAATCGGTTGGTTTCAGGGTAGAGCTGAATTCGGGCCACGTGCATTGGGACATCGTTCCATACTGGCAGATCCGCGTCGTGCAGATGCAAAAGAAATTTTAAATCTTAAAATTAAAAGAAGAGAGTCATTTCGTCCCTTTGCGCCATCAATACTGAAAGAGCATGTGAATGATTATTTTGAGAATGCCGACCGCGTTCCGTTTATGGAAAAAGTATATTTGATAAAACCTGATAAACGTGATAAAATACCTGCGGTAACACATGTGGATGGAACGGGCCGCTTGCAGACAGTAGATGCTGACAATGAAAAACGGTATCATGCTTTAATTTCTGCTTTTTATAAAAAAACGGGGGTCCCTGTTTTGTTGAATACTTCGTTTAATGAAAACGAACCCATTGTAAATTCCCCGGCTAATGCTTTGGATTGTTTTCTAAGGACAAAAATGGATATGCTTGTATTGGAAAATTATATTATTACCAGGTAAAATCTAATGCAGAAAATTTCGATCATCACCGTTTGTTACAATAGTGCTGAAACCCTTGAAGCAACAATTAAATCTGTAGTAACACAGGATTATCCGAATATTGAATACATTATAATTGATGGACTGTCAACTGATGGTACTTTACAAATTGTTGACCGTTACAAGGATAAAGTGTCTGTCCTGCTTTCCGAGAAAGATGAAGGCATCTATTATGCAATCAATAAAGGAATATCACTTGCTACGGGAGATGTTATCGCTATTCTGCATGCAGATGATTTTTATGCCAATGCCTCTGTTCTTTCAAAAGTTGCAAAAACTTTTGAAAAAGAGTTTGTTGATACCGTATATGGAGATTTGCAATATGTTGACAGGAAACAAATATCAAAAGTGGTACGTAACTGGAAAGCAGGCGCTTTTGATCCTGCTTTGTTCTTAAAAGGGTGGATGCCGCCTCATCCGGCTTTTTTTGTAAGAAAGAACAGTTATAGCATTTATGGTTCATACAATACGCTTCTTAAATCCTCCGCAGATTATGAATTAATGCTTCGTTTATTGTATAAGCATAAATGTTCCACGAGGTATATTCCGGAAGTTTTGGTGAAAATGAGAATGGGCGGGCAAAGCAATAAATCATTCTTCAATCGTTTTATTGCAAACCGTGAAGATAAAAAGGCCTGGAAAATAAATGATCTGACACCGGCTCCATTTACCTTCATCCGAAAGCCATTATCGAAACTGAAGCAATTTTTTAATAAATAGTATTTCAAAAAAAAATCCGGTACAGAAAGTACCGGATTTTTTTGATTTTATGTACTAGAACTTAGCACGTATCTTTCTCTTTTTGGAGCCTTTTCCTTTAAAAAGATGTCCAAATTTAGCTTTATAAAAATTACTTTTCCCTCTGATCACATAAGCGTAATAAAACGAGGTGGATAAATATGAATCGTTATGGGTCGGATCTCCACGTTTAGAGCCTGGAGTATAATTTTCTGCAGATGCAACGCCGTTCTGGTCACCCATTTCACCTCTGCGGTTTGAAAGTGCGATTGCCTGGGCACTGCTTAGTAAAGTGGGATCAGGATAAACAGTACTCACATCATCAATATAGTCTGTAAAAGTAGTTCTCCATTCAAATTCCCAACCGATGCGGTGTTTCTTTTTTAAAGTAACAAATAATCCTAGTCCCAGTGGAACGGCAGTTCCAAATTTGGAATATTTGATACCTTCTGTTTGTAAAGGTTGTAGTGCTACCCATTGACCATTGTAGTGCGCTTTAGGATTGTTATAAAATTCAGCAACCCCAAAAAAGGCGTACATTTTAAGATCATTCTGGTATTTATAGGTATGTCCCAAATCCTGTATTTCATAAAAGAATATCTGAGCAGTAACTTGAGCCTCTATCAAATCATTTTTAAAAGAAAGATTACGTCCTCTGCGGGCAGGGTTGGTTGAGTATTTATCGGCGCCTTCCAATCTTAACCAATTTAGTCCTCCTTTGACGGAAAGCATCGGAAGGAATTTATATCTTACAAATCCACCAACAGCAAATTGTGTTTTTGTTATTTTGAGGTCACTTACAAAATTTTTTCGTGTACCTTCTTTTCCACCAATTTCACCAAGATAATTTGAGGCACCCGCATGAATCCCAAAATCAAATGCGTATTGCGCATAGGACGATAAGCAAGATAACAACAAGCAGGATACTAATAGAAGTAGTTTACGCATACCTTATTTTACGCTTATCCGACAAATATATAAAAATTCCTGATAAACAAACACCAAATAAATTTTTACCTTCGTGACCATTGTACGTAATTTTAAAAATTGGGTTTTGAAAAATAAAATTAACAAACTCTTTGCAATAAGATTACCAATCATACAGGCAGGTATGATCTGGTGCAGTGGCTGGGAACTGGCTTCGGCTGTGAGTAATGCTGGTGGCCTCGGATTGATTGGTAGCGGTAGTATGTATCCTGACGTATTAAAAGAACACATACAAAAATGTAAACGTGCAACAGATAAGCCTTTTGGGGTAAATGTGCCCCTTCTGTATCCTGATATTGATAAATTAATGAAGATCATACTATCTGAACAGGTTAAAGTTGTATTTACTTCAGCAGGAAATCCTAAAATCTGGACAAAAATATTAAAAGATGAAGGAATGACTGTTGTTCATGTTGTTTCTAATTCTGTTTTTGCAAAAAAATCTGAAGATGCCGGTGTCGATGCAGTTGTTGCTGAAGGATTTGAAGCTGGTGGACACAATGGAAGAGAAGAAACGACCACTATGTGTCTGATTCCCATTGTAAAACAAGTAGTGACTATCCCTGTCATTGCTGCGGGAGGGATAGGTACGGGAAGAGGTATGCTTGCGGCAATGGCCCTGGGAGCCGATGGTGTACAAATCGGCAGCCGTTTCGTAGCTTCTGAAGAGGCTTCTGCAAACAACGGTTTTAAACAGGCAGTTATTCATTCCAAAGAAGGGGACACTCAATTAATGCTAAAACAATTAACACCTGTTCGGCTGTTAAAAAATGCATTTTTTGACAAGGTTCAACATGCGGAAAATAATGGAGCTTCTGCACAGGATCTGCTTAATTTACTTTCCAAAGGAAGAGCAAAAAAGGGTATGTTTGAAGGAG
>CAZMRM010000158.1:0-7905 GCA_964568515.1 uncultured Chitinophaga sp.
TTAAGGGATCTTTGTGTTGAACAAAGGCAGCAGTAGTAGCTATGATTTTTTTTCCTGTCCAGTGATTGCTTTTTAAAATTTGCTCTACTCTATTTTTATGAAGCACTTTTATCGCAATGGCATCACTAATAACGGCAACATTCTTTATCTGAAATTCATTTAAAATATTTTTTATCGTGTTGGATATGGCAACAACCTTGTCTGTGAGCCGGTATTTGATATACGTAAGCTTTCCTTTGGGAACAAAATCAACTCTTCTGGTATAGATGACCGGACGCCGATGTATCCATTTTGTAAGAACACCATAAAATTGTCCTTTAGCTGTTTGAGCATGAATAACATCATACTGTTTCCCCTGTTTCAATAAGAATAAAATACTCTGATAGGGGCCCTTTACCTGATGAATAGCTATTCTTAACGATGACGCTTTTTCCGAAAGTTGCCCTCTTTTACGACAAAGTAAAGATACCTCAAGGCCCTGCTTCAACATTCCCTCAATATTATAGCAGGTCTGTCTTTCGCCTCCACGCCAACCCTTTTCTGTATTGATCTCTAAAATTTTCATGTTTCCTGTCGTTCGTGTTGTAAAAAGAGAAAAAATGAATTAAAAAAGGCAAAAAAAGTCACTCCTGCTTGTGTTTCGAGTGTGTCTTCAGTAAAAAAAGAAAGAATCGAAATAATAAGAAATACAATAAACAAAAAATTATACTGCATATTTAATTTAAACACCGGGTAAAAAAGAGTAAATAAAAACCAAAGTAAACCAATTATTCCCATACCAACAGCAATTGACAGGTATTGATTATGAGCCCGTAACCGAAATTGTGGCAATAAACTGGAGTTTGCTCTGTTATATTCTTCCATAAATGCATCCTTTACATCGCCTGTTCCAACCCCGATCAATGGATTACTTTTTATGAGGTGCCACGCAGTCATCCAGTATTCAAATCGTTGCGTTATAGAATGTCCATTCGCAAAACCTGTTTTTCTATATTCAGAAATCTCCCATAAAATGGTATGAATTCTTACCATTAATCGGGAAGCATTCTGGTAACAAGCATTTGGTATACCTCTTTCTATGGAGTTCACCTCCTTATCTGTCAGTGAATGGACTGCCTCCGCATCTTTGTTTAGTCCCTTCGACGCTAAAAATCTTACCAAGGTAACTGCAACCGGATTGCCTTTTTTGTCTTTGTCATCATACCTTATTGAGCTTCTTTGATTCCAGGAAGTCTCTAACTCTTCTTCCGAATAATTGATCCAAAGAAGATTTCCATTTTCCATTTGACGACTGGCTAAATCGTGGTTATACAGATTCCCTTGTTTGGTTTTTTTGAGTAACGTATATTTTTTTTCAGTTGGATTAATGGAATAAGCGAAGGTTTTATAAAAAGAAATGATTAAAATCAAAACTACTGAAAGGAGTGCAGGCCGAATCCATTTTAGAGGTTTACTTTCAGGAATTATTCCTTTGATCATAATCAATATAAAGATCGTAATGAACAATATAGACAACCCTGTTATGGATTCTATCAAAACTAAAAAAATGAGTAGCCAGGTTATCAATACTGCATATAGCCATTTTAGCCATATTTGATTGGATGTAATAAACAGGTAACAGGTAATGAATACTCCCAGACACAACAACAATCCGAAACGAACGTGGGAAATAAAAATCGAAACATCTCTTATATCAACAACTTTACGGTGTATAAAAGTATCTGTTAATATAAATGTACTAATGATACTGGCAACAAGAAGAGAGCCTAAAAAAAAGTGCAACAGGGCCCTGAATACATTCTTAGAGATTGGTTTTGATGTAGAAAAAATCAAGGGTAGGAATAGTAAAGGTAATTTGATCCTTAAATCATTAAAGCCATAATTAAGATTATTACTATATATTAAACCCAATGCATGCAGTAAAATGATGGAACTTAATACAAGTGCGGATTTATTTTTAAAGAATCTGCTGAATTTATCTTTCAAATCACCTTCCAGTAGCCAATTAACGAGCAGAATGATCTGAGATATACTCATCAAAAATTTGGAAACTGGTAAACCGATTATCAGTGTCGTAATAGCAAAGATATAAATAGCTTGATGAAGTTTTGGCGATAACACCTTCATAAATAGAGCTAGTAGTTATTTATAAAGGTAATAAAAAATAAGTTAAAATTATTTTTTATTTAACAGCCCCGGCAGGTGAAATAAAAAATCCCTTCTCTGCAAAAGTAATCATCAAACAGGAACGAAAACAACTTTATGCAGGAAGAGATTTACATAGTGCAAATTATCCAAAACCAAAATAATAAAGCACATATAGGTTTAATTGGTACTAAGTATTATACGCTTCGTATAGCTTGAACCATTGTCATTCATTTTAATAAAATATACACCACTTGCATATTTTGAAAGATCAATTTGTTTCTTGAAACTACCAGTCTGTTGAATCATTTCCGAATACACTTCTTTTCCATAAATTGTAAACAATTGTAAAGAAGTTGACGTGGTAGTAGCAAAACCTTCGACGGTGGTTGTTCCATTGCTTGGGTTTGGAAACACCTGAATTCCATGTGTTCCTTGTTTCTCATCCTCAATATCTGTTGTAGGTGAACATAAATTAGTGCTTCCACAAAAATATTGTGAAAAGGTTTTTCCAAAAGCATAGTTACTGGATGGGATATTATCCCAGTTAACCGACCAGGTCATAATACCTCTTAGATTAGGAAATGATTTGGTTAATTTGTACTTGCCTCCAAAGGAAACACCTTTGGTCAAGTAATTAAGAGCTTTCGTCACCTCTGCTAAGGCCAGATATCCTCCTGCAGGTGCCGCTCCCGTCGTTGCCGGGAGGCCAAATGCTACCTGGTCTTCACGCAGAGGTTCGAAAGTTTGTCCGTTGGGTAATTTAAACCCAGATAATAACATGTCACTCATGGCAACAATAAAGTCTGCAGTAGCCTGATTGTAAGAGTTTCCATCCGAACCGGTGTTTCCTCCTGCATTATAGTATTGCACATGTACATAATTCAGTTCATTTCTTAGTCCGTAAAAGATAGGCAGATAAGCTCCCCATACACCACCATAAGCTGTTATGCCACCTTGCACATAGGCTACCTCAGGTGCTGCAGTGATCCAAAAATTACTACCGTATTTTGCTTTGATGATTTGACAGGCACTGATTAAATTTTTGATAACGGGTGTAGTCGGACTCTTATAATTATTATCGCCACCGGCCAATACAACCGCGCCTCCCTCGATGTCAATATCCAATCCTTCGAAACCAAACTTATCAATAAGTGTATACAAGCTGTTAATAAATTTATTTTTAGCCGCCTCATCGGGTAAATGGATCGCACCATTTGCACCACCTATGGAAGCTAATATTTTTTGGCCCCTGGCCTTACAAATTTTAATGTCTGATATTAATTCTTCTTCTGTTTGCACCTCCAAACGAAAGACAACAGTCGGATCACTAGGAGAGGCTCCTTCTAAAAAAGAAATATTGATCACATTGTAATAGCAAGGAACATCGCGTAACTTGACAACCGTTGAAATTTTATTATCGAAACTATGCCAGTAGCCAACTACCACTTTATTACATAAAGGAGCAGTCAAATTTTCCTGAGCCAGCAAAACTGTATTCACCAGTACAAACAAACATACCAGTCCCCCTCCAATTACCGATCGTATCGTTTTAATCATGACTTTTCTTTTTGATTGTTACTCCAGAATAATTTTTTGGCTATGCGAATTTTTTCCCCCCTGAACCTGAATAAAATAAATACCCTTGTCAAATGAACTTAGATCCAATTGTATTGCAGTTGTGTTTATTCCTTTTGAATACACATTTTGTCCAAGCGAATTGAAAATATTCAAATTTATTTTGTCAGTAGAAGAACCTTCAATATTTTGAATGGATACAATCCCTGTACTTGGGTTCGGGTAGATACTAATACTTCCGGTTGAAGGAACTGCATCTACACCCGTTGTACATGATTTTTTTGATGCAAATGTTTTGTTAAGCTCATTTACAAGCGGTGAAGTAGTGTTCGGCGAAAACACAAATTTGCCTTTTGTTACCGTACCGGAATTCATGTTCAGCATATCTCCGAATACTTGCCAAATGATAACACCAGCCAGATTTTCACAACGTATATAATCTCCTTTTAATCCACTGGATTTTACATTATCATAGCTTAAAAAATATTTCCCGTTGGTTCGGTAAGGAACTTTTGCATTGTCATCCCATTTCTCGGTCCAACCGGAACTGTTATTTACGATATAGCTATAATTCGGTGTCCCGTCCCAAACATCTATTTTAAAATTATCGAAATCTGCACAAGATGAAATAGGACCATCCGGCTGTACGGTAACATTTGTTTTTACAGTGGTTGCATTCAAATCCGCATTACCGCTACAAATCACACTTCTTCCATAGAAAGCAACACCAAGATTTACCTTACTCATGTTTACTTTTTCTTGTCGTAAACCAGCTACTGTATTATCCAATGACAAACCAGCGTATTCGGCTCCCGGATAATCATATAAAGGTGAATTATGACCGGCTTTATTAGACCATCCGCCATTGAAATCATAACTCATCATATTGAAATAATCCATCACTTTATCCAAACGTTCCCAATCGAATTCATTTGGTTTAATTACTGCCGAAAAACAACCGGTAAGTAATTTCCCGGCTCCGATTACGGCTTTGATCTCTTCCATTAGTACGGCAAAATTGTTAAAATCCTGAGGTCCGCCGGTAAAGTTCATTCCGCTTCTGCCCGGATATTCCCAGTCGATGTCGATACCGTCAAATCCCATATTTATAAGTCTTTTACAATCGTCCGTAAATTTTTTACGTTTGCCGGCATCCGCGGCAACAGAACCAAAATGCTTGCACATGCTCCAGCCTCCGATAGAAGCCATTACTTTCACCCCTTTTTCGTGTGCAATGGTTAATAAACTTTGAAAAGCCGGATTTTGTTTGATCTCGATAATGCCGGATGCCAAAGAGCCCGTTTCCCCGGTTTTGGTATTTTCCCAATTTCCATTGCCTTTATCTACATATCCAAGGCCTTGCAGATAACTATCTACATTGTAAAATGTCTGTACATCACCTTTTAAGAAAAATTCATCGAAACTGCTATAGATATCGTCATTGATCAACTTTGCGGGTTGTTGATCCACACCTTGCTGGTAGATTTGCTTATTTCTGAAATCTGCACTGTGCAAAGAACCATCAACGGCTACCCCAAAAAAGGAGTAATTAAGAATCGTATATTGAGAATAGTCCAGATTTAAATGATTGTAAGCACCTTTAGGGATTCCGTTAGCATCACCTTTCCAGGCATCCCATTGGGTAATGTACCCGATTACTTGTTTGTCGTGATCTTTGGTCGTGTTAGGAACACTTGGGCTTACTTGGGCCTTCCCATTCATACTTGCAATAGCTAAGACACTAAGTGTCCACATGGCTTTAGAGAGCTTTTTTTTCATGGATTTACTTGTTTAAAAGATTCCTGTTTTCAGAACTGTTTAACATAACATTAAATATTCCGGTTTATATATCAGGGGATGTATTTTTACAAAGATAGGCTCAGGGTTTAGGGATGTCAATATAAGTAATGCCTCTAAGCGTACGGAATGATTAATTCGAACTAAATAAGCCGGTTGAATTGATCAATTATAGACCGGTAAGAGTAAAAAGCGTAAAAAAAGGGGTTAAAATATGTTTTCTAAATAAATAAAGGCGCTATTTTTTAATAATAGCGCCTTTATTTATTTAAATATACTAATTTTCCTCACTACCATTCTTATATGTTCTAAGGTTTTTTTGTTTTTCCTTATCACTATTGAATGGCTTATCTGCCTTTACAATTGTTGTAAGTATTTTTTTATACCGATTGTCATCATTTAATAAGGCTACACTTTCTTTTAACTCCTTATCATCTTTGAAAGATGCTTCCAGGCGGCCATTCTGGTAATAATAACGCGAAGCGATTTCCTCTTCCAGGAATTGTTTTATTTCATGGCTGTATTTAACAAGGTCTTCTTTTTTATTATGAATTATTTTTGACTTAAGTGCCTCAATGTCAGCACTAATTGCATCAAAATTTTTATCATCTTTTGCGTCTGCTTTTAACTCTTCTATTGTTTTTTCTGTTTTAGTGGTATAATCATACTCTTTTCCATTTAAGTACTCCACAAACGCATCATACTCATTATCAGTCAGTTTAAATTCTTTTGCATTGGCTATACTTGCATGTGAGTTTCGATATTTGGTCGCAAAATCAAAAATGAGATTCTTTGTTACCAGGCTTGCGAGAATATTGCTATATTTTTGGGCTTCGATATCCACGTCCGGTGCGACACCGCCACCATCATATACAATCCGTCCACCTTTTGTTTTAAAAGCACTAATAAGAGAATCAGGTACTTTTGCTACACTTCCGTCATCATTACGGTGGGAATAATCCAATGCCTGAATACAGCGTCCGCTAGGTGTATAATACTTGGCCACCGTAACTTTTAACTGGGCATTATAACTTAAAGGTCGTGTTTGTTGTACCAGACCCTTTCCATAAGAACGTTGTCCTACTACCACTCCTCGATCTAAATCTTGCAGGGAACCTGAAACAATTTCAGATGCTGATGCAGAACCACGATCGACGATCACCGCAACGGGTATGTTAAGGTCGATGGGAGCATTTAATGCTTTGTGAATTTTGTCCCAATCCTTTACCTTTCCTCGTGTGCTAACTACATCCGTACCCTTCTCTACAAAAATATTTACAATATCAACAGCCTCTTTTAATAATCCTCCCGGATTACCTCTTAAATCCAGTACCACTGATTTTAATTCCGGGTTTTTTTTCAAATCCAGCAATGCTGTTTTTACTTCACCCGCTGCATTTTCAGTAAAACCTGTAAGTTTAATATAACCAATATTTTTTGTCAGCATTCCTGAATAAGGAACACTTTTAATTTTAATCTCTTCCCGACTGATCACCTTTTCAATTGGCTTTTTTTCTCCTTCCCGCTCGATTAAAAGCTTAAGTGTCGTACTGGCCTGACCCTTCAAATATTTACTAATGTCTTCCGTTTTTTTTCCTTTTGTATCAATATCATTGATCTTTATAATACGGTCCCCTGCTCTTAAATCTGCCTTTTGAGCAGGAAATCCTTCATAAGGTTCTGAAACCACTACATATTCACCCTGTTGCCGGATCAATGCTCCAATTCCTCCGTATTGGCCAGTGGTCATATACCGGTAATCTTCAATTTCAGACTCAGGAATATAATTGGTGTAAGGATCCAGTGACTCGAGCATGTCATCAATCCCTTTTTTCATAAGATCTCCGGGATTGGTTTCATCTACATAATAAATATTCAATTCTCTGAAAAGCGTGGCAAAAATGTCTAAATTTTTAGACACTTCGAAATAGTTATCAACGAAACTGAATGATATGATTGCATAACCACTGATAAGACTTGCTATGATCAGTAGTTTAAATTTCTTTATGGTTCTCATATAAAAAAGGGTATTAATGAATGCTGTGTTTCTCTACAATATTTGTACTAACTTATGGCAGGGGATCATGTCCGCTTCCCCCCCAGGGATGACATCTGGCTATTCTTTTCATTGTTAAAAAGGATCCTTTCCAGAATCCATACTTTTTTAAAGCTTCTATTCCATAAGCCGAACAAGAAGGTTCGAATCTGCATGCCGGTCCAAGTAAAGGAGATAATGAATATTGGTATATCTTGATTAATCCTATAAAAAAATAGCTAAAAAACTTGGTAATCATTTATTTTAAAGGGTTAATTTCATTACCTAAACGATTCAACAGATGATTTATTTTCTCCTCTGCCTCCGTATATTCAAAGATCATTTTTGAT
>CAZMRM010000158.1:7915-8663 GCA_964568515.1 uncultured Chitinophaga sp.
TTGATGTATATACAAGTAAAAGAGCCACTTTTTTATTCCCTAATTGTTCAATAAGCACCTGCTTTTTTTTTCTGTAAACTTCCCTTGTTAATCGCTTTATTCTATTTCGGTCTACGGCTTTTTTGAATTTACGTTTCGGTACACTGATAACTATTTTTACGCTGGATGAACTTTGCTCTATTTCCAACCATATCACTTTAAACGGGAAACAATTAAACGAGTTGCCTTTTTGGATAAGTTGATCAATTATGACTTTACTGCATAATCGTTCATCCTTGGAAAATGTTTGCATTCTTGCCTAAAGGTAGGATTAATAATTTTTTGTCCCAACAAAATTATGACAGGGATCCACAATAAATACATCAACGGTTAAATCTGCTCTTATTTGGCTTTATTGACTACTGATATATACTGCTCCAGCGCCATAGTCATAGATGGAGCCAGAGGATTTGGTGCCATAATATCTATTTTTAGTCCGGCTTCTTTAACAGCTTGTGCGGTGCTGGGTCCAAAAACAGCGATCCTGGTTTTGTTTTGTTTAAATTTTGGAAAATTTTTGTAAAGGGAAGTGATGGTTGACGGACTAAAAAAGACCAGTACATCATAATTCACATTGGCCAGATCGCTTAAGTCACTGGCAACTGTTTTATACATGATGGCCTTTGTAAACCTGATTTTTTGTTCTTCTAACTTATCGGCAATTTCTTCTTTATGAATATCAGAACAGGGTAATAAAAAACTCTCCGTT
>CAZMRM010000159.1:0-8639 GCA_964568515.1 uncultured Chitinophaga sp.
GAAGGTAATAGGCCGTGGATTCCGAAATACAGAAATATTTCATTGTTTCAGGAACGGTCACACGCATTTCCTGGCACATTCTGAAATAATGATCAACAGCACTTCGACTGGTCATAATCACAGCAGTAAAATCCAAAATATTAATCTTGTCTTTTCTGAATTCCTGGGCAGAAACGCCTTCCACTTGAATAAAGGGACGAAAATCAATCTTTACGTTGCACTTTTTTGCAAGATCAAAATAAGGCGATTTATCACCTTCAGGCTTGGGTTGAGTAACGAGTATAGTCTTAACTTTCAATTTTGTTGAGTTTTTAATGAACGAAAACCTAACTTTAATAAAACACTACATATCAGGTCGTTTTAAGTAAAAATAATTTGACCATTATTGTAAGTGGCACTATTTCAAGCGTGCAAAGATATAAAAATAAATAGAACTTGGAAACTCTCGTACTGTTCAGCCCAATGATCACACCCCTTACCAATCTGGTAAGGAAAAACACCACAATTATCACCATACCCGTATAAATAAAAATAGATGCTTCCACTTGTTTTAAAAAAGCCAGACAAATAACCACAGGGAGCATAAATAAGGCAACAGCATTGCAAAAAAGAAAGATGCTGACCACATATTCTTTTATTTCCTTCTGTGTTTCAAATAAAAAACCGGAAATCCGAATGATCAGAAGCTTTATTACATATATGGAAAAGATAGCAATTGCAATAATAAAGAAGGTGCTGAACGCATTGCCGGTTGGAAGGTATCCAAAATAACTCGCGGTTTGATAGAAAAATAAGGTGAGTGTAAATACAAAAAGTGCAGACAATAAGATAATAACACGATTCCCCAGGGAAACTTCCTCCCTGGCCAGCTGGTTCGCATATCTCCCTGCATACAAACCCATTATAATCTGATTCAGCCGCTTTCTGTTTGAAATGTATAACCATACAAACATCACATAAGAAAGGAAAAGAACACAAGAAACCAAATAGTCATATTTGGTATAGTGAATCTCCGGTTTTGCGTTCCCTACCTCTAATAAATGATGCTGGAATAAAGAAACAGTAGATGTATCTGTGGGTTCAATTAAATTCACAAAAAATAGCAAGATGTTCAAATTTATACAAATTTATATAATTTGAAATGCGATTACCATTTCTTTTTATGTCCCAGGTTAAATACCCTCGAAATATTAAAACCGAATTTAAATCCACCTTTCAGCCAATCATCCGTTGTATTTGGAATGTAATTGTTTTCAATAATCCCTGCCGTGTTGGTAAACGTTACGTGAAATATGTGACCACCGGTATCTATTTCAAATCCAATTCCTAAAGGTGCATAAAATGGATTTGCTGAATTGTTTCTGCGGTATTCCGAAAATGTGTAATAATAATCCGCAATAATCGCAAATCTGTTCGTGATCTTTAACCTGATCCCTGCTCCTAGAGAAAACAAATCATTGTTCTCTTCCGCTTTATTATCCGGATTAATATTGGCCACTATATAATTCCTGTGCTGAAAAGTAGGTAATAGTTCCATGGAAAGCCTCCAGTTAAACTTCCTTGCAATAATCAATTGTCCTACATAAGAAAAACGGTGAAGGTCGTTGTGTTTATCAGGTTCACCTCCGCTATAAAAAACACTTGCTGTTTGTGGACTGTATGCCATATCTCCATATAAAGCAAGTGAAAAGGGAATATGGTTATTGGTAGTTTGGTTTAAAATACGGTACTTTACTAATGCATCAAGCAGTTCCTTTTGTTTACTTCTCCCAACCCCTATCGTTATATCATTGGTAATTCCAAAATCAAAACCAATACGAACATCGGCAATGTTGTCTAATCCATAAAGTGTATGAACTCCTCCATTACTTTGTGCACCGATATTTCCAAACGTATGTGTCACATTAAAATCCATGGTCCCTTTTTTAACAGTTTCCGTAGTTTGGACATTGATGATTTTGGAGCCTTTAAAAGTGGCAATGGTACGCTCTGATTTATATTTTGCTTTGGTTGAATCCAGCAACTTTAACATATCCTCTTCTTGTGCAACAACTGTTGTTGTTAAAGCCATTAAACCGCTAATAACAACTACTTTTTTAATACTGATCATAGGAAAGGTCTGTTTTTTTAATTCTTTTTAAATGGTTCCATTTGCATATTAAATTTCACATTTGCATCTGGAGGTATCACACCCGAATACAAGGCTGGAATACTGATTCCATGATCTTCAAAAACTATTTTAAAGGAAGATGATAAAAAAATCTCTCCCCCTTTTATACTCAATACCCCTTCTATTGTCCGGTCTTTTTCTACGCCGTGAATGGTTAACTTTCCTGTTGCCGATGTTTTATATTCACCTTCCTTGCTAAAATCTATTTTATCATTGAGCTTTCCTTTGAAAAAAGCATACGGGTATTTATCACTCTCCACATAGTTTTCATTAAAATGCTCCTGCATGAGCGGTTTTTCGAATATAAAAGCACTCATAGGGATCTGCATCTGTAAATTACCTGTCGATGTATTTAGTAAGGGCTTTGTTGCCGTGTTGATTGCAGCAATATCTTCAATCGGCGTTACGGAGGAAAAGCTAATCTCACATTTTTTTGCAATATAGATCTGTGCCATCAACGAAGTTGATATTGCGCTTATCAGTATTGCCAGTATCATCTGTTTTTTAATCATGTGATAGAGATTTGATCATTTCTTACCTGGCTAATTATTGGGGGCACCTTGCTTGATCCATGCCTCATAATACTTTCGTTCAACATCTGATAATATAATACCTGAGCCTATTTGGGGCATATCTTTTTTTGAAACCACACGATCATACAGTTGACCGCCAACACCTGCCACACTTTTTAAACCTGTATAATTTGAAAAATCACCATCCGGTGATCCGCTTCCATGACAACTTTCGCATCTGTCTTTTGTAAGCGGTGCAATGGTCCTGGAATAAGAAATTAATGAATCGATGACTAAGTCGTCTCTCTTTGGCTCAACAGATTCGTATGTACACGACTGAAAAGCGCTCACAGAAAAAATGATACTTGCAAAAAAAAGTTTATTCATACGATTAGGGGACTACTGTTTAATAAACTGCTTAATGGTTGTTTCTTCTTCTGTTTCAATCTTAAGCAAATATAATCCATTTTGCAAATTCCCGACTTTAATTTTTTCATTCTCACCAACGTTTGGACGTTTTTCAATTAATCGTCCATGTAAATCCAATATACTTACAGTCATTACAGGTAACAGGTTTGATTTGTTTTCAATCTGCAAATAATCAACTGCTGGATTCGGATAAACAGTTACTTGTTTTGCAAAAGCCCCTTCTTCTATTCCTGTCAATGCCGCTGGTTTTACAATCTGGGAGATGGTATAAATATAATCTCCGGAAGTCATCCCGTTTCTATTTGCGGCATTACCTGCACAATAAAAAGTAACATTCCCTATATTGGAGGCAGGAGCTCTCCATGTAAAAGAAAAGGTATGTGAGTTGGAAGTGGCATTTCCACTACCTGTATGTACAATATTCGTTCTGTTATTTCCTGCAAT
This sequence comes from uncultured Chitinophaga sp., assembly GCA_964568515.1. GTDB lineage: Bacteria > Bacteroidota > Bacteroidia > 2-12-FULL-35-15 > 2-12-FULL-35-15 > 2-12-FULL-35-15. The sequence goes on from CAZMRM010000159.1 coordinate 3,556, forward strand.
GGGTGCCGAAAGTATCTTTGTATCACTGCCTGCTGTCAATGTTCCTGCATTTGCCCCCGAACTGTTCAACGCTTCGAACCCCAAACCGAACAAACTTGCTCCCGATTTTGCAACTGTTACATTTATAGTATACGTTTGCCCTGGAACATACTCCCAGTTTGTTAATGCAGGAGCTGCAATTGTTACAGAACCTCCACCGGTATTAACGGTAAAACTATTATGACATCCGCTTTGATTACATGTATTTTCATTAGGAGACCCGGTTACTCCGGCCCGGCCATCGTCACTTAAGATGGTAAATGATGCTGTTATAAAAGCAATAAAAATTATTGAAACGAGAGCTAATTTTTTTTTCATGGGGATTTGATTTAATTGATTTTAATCAAAAATAGATGAATCCCTCAAAAAAAAAAATCAAACTGGCCTTTAAACAGATTATTAATAAGGCTATAGAAGATTTTTTAACGTATGTTAATTAGTATTATCTTAAATCATAATTTTTTGAATCGGCTATACTACCGTTTTCTCTCCAGAAAACCCACCTTCCGCTTTCCTTATCATTAGTAAAAAAGCCTTCGTATCGTTTATTTCCATTACTATACCAGGTTGTGGTTTTACCATTCTTTTTTCCAGCCTTGAATGTTGTTTCACTCCATGGAAGTCCGTTCTCATACCAGCTTTTCCATACCCCATCTCTTTTATTATCTTTTATCATCCCTCTCATTTCAATTACACCGTTTTTATGGTATTTGATCTGTTCACCATTTTCTGCAATTGTATCTGCTTTGTTATCAAAAGAAAAATCTCTGACCAGTTCCTCTTTTTTTTCAATTGTTCCCGATTGCTCCGGCAGTTCTCTTTTACAAGAAAAAAAGCAGACCATTATTATTAAAAAAAATAAATTTCTCATCGATTACTAATTCTTTCGTTCGGTTGTATATTTTACCAAGCCAGCAAGCGCCTGTCTGGAGGGACTATCATCAAATGTGGAAAGGATTTCAAGGGATTTATTTTTGAATGCATTCATTTTATCCTCGGCATATTGTATTCCACCGCTTTTAGTCACAAAGTCAATGACCTCTGCCACTTTCTTAGGATTATTATTTTCGTTTTTGATAATTGAAATGATTCTTTGTTTTTCAAGAAAAGATGCTTTATTTAATGCATAAATCAACGGTAATGTCATTTTCTTTTCTTTAATATCAATTCCGGTAGGTTTACCAATATCCGAACCATCACCATAGTCGAACAGGTCATCTTTTATTTGAAATGCTATTCCTACGGCCTCTCCAAAAGCTTTCATTTTTTCTACTGTTTCCTGGTTGGGAGTTACGGAAGAAGCACCACAGGCACAACAGCAGGATATTAAAGATGCTGTTTTTTTGCTGATAATATCAAAATAAACCTGTTCATTGATATCTAATTTTCTGGCTTTTTCTATTTGTAACAATTCGCCTTCACTCATTTCACGGACAGCATTTGAAAACAAACCTAACAGTTGAAATTCTTTATGATCAACTGCTAATAGTAAACCTCGTGACAATAAAAAATCCCCAACCAATACAGCAATCTTGTTTTTCCATAAACCATTCACTGAAAAAAAACCACGCCGAACATTGGAATCATCCACTACATCATCATGAACAAGCGAAGCGGTATGCAGTAATTCTATTAATGATGCGGCCCTGTATGTTGAATCGTTCATTTCACCACAAACCTTTGCCGAAAGAAACACAAACATGGGACGTAGCTGCTTTCCCTTGCGCTTTACAATATATTTTGTTATGGTATCAAGAAGAGGAACTGCCGTTTTCATTGAAGATTTAAACTTCGATTCAAATGCATCCATTTCTTCCTGGATCGGGGCTTTTATTTCCTTAACTGTCATAGCTGCACGAAAATAAGTTGATCTTTTTAAATAGCTAGTTTTTTAATCTTCTTTTTTCAAATCCTTCCTTATTTTTATTAGCAAGCTGGCCACATGCCGCATCAATATCTTTGCCTCTGCTTCTGCGAATATTCACGATGATGTTTTTACTTTCTAAATATTTCGCAAAAGCATTCAGTCGCTCAGGACTTGTTTGCTGAAACTCGCCATCATCTATCGGATTGTATTCAATAATATTTACTTTACAGGGGATATGTTTACAAAATTTTGCCAGTTCTTTTGCATCTTCCAGACTATCATTAAAATCTTTAAATGCAATGTATTCGTAAGTAACCCTTGTCTGTGTCTTTTCATAAAAATATTTGAGTGCCTCCGCCAATGCTTCTATAGAGTTGGATTCGTTGATCGGCATAATGTAGTTCCTTTTTTCATCCGTTGCCGCATGCAGGGATAGCGCCAGATTGAATTTTACACCATCATCCCCTAACTTTTTTATCATTTTTGCAACTCCTGCAGTACTTAAGGTAATACGTTGAGGAGAAATGTTGAGACCTTCCGGAGAAGTTATTTTAACAATGGAATCCAACACGTTTTTATAGTTCAATAAGGGCTCTCCCATGCCCATATATACAATATTGGTCAAAGGAGTTTGATATTTGTCTTCCGCTTGTTTTTTAATTAGTACCACCTGATCGTATATTTCATCCGCATTCAGATTCCGTAGGCGTTCCAGTTTACCCGTCGCACAAAATTTACAGGTAAGACTGCATCCGACCTGAGAGGAAATACACGCTGTCATTCGTGTGGTACTTGGAATCAATACCCCTTCCACAATGTTACTATCATAAAGTTTAAAGGCATTTTTGATCGTACGGTCATTGCTTATTTGCATATCATCCACTGTAACCGTATTAATCACAAAGTGTCTGTCCAATAGCTCACGTGTCGCTTTCGAAAGGTTAGTCATCTCCTGAAAACTTCTTGCCGACTTTTTCCATAACCATTCATAAACCTGCTTGGCACGAAAGACCTGATCCCCATTTTCTGTAAAAATGGTTTTCAGTTCTTCCAGTGTTAATGCACGTATATCTTTTTTTGTACTCAAAATGCCTTGTATCTGAATGCTTTAAATTCCTTTTTGCTTTTGCAAAGGTACAAATAATGAAAATACCCTTTTTAGGAACAATACCTTTTATTTAAAGGCATTGTACTGAGCGTTTAATTTGTAATTTTGTCCGACCTAGCTTAAAAGAATGCGTAAACTGTCTGCCGATTATATTTTCCCGATCGTTACCGTCCCCATAAAAAATGGTGTTGTTACAATAGCGGATGATGGCACAATCATCGATTTATCCGTTAAAGGAAGAAATGATCCGGATACGGAAATTTTTGATGGCATCATTTGTCCCGGATTTATTAACACACATTGCCATCTCGAGCTTTCTCACCTTCGTTCCGTCATTCCCTCAGGGAGGGGAATGGCTGATTTTATTAAGAACATCCTTTCTAAACGTAATTTTTGTACCCCTGATCAGATCCAAAATGAGATAGAAATTGCAGAAAGGGAAATGATTAACAATGGGATTGTTGCTGTGGCAGATATTTCCAATACCAATGATACACTTGTACAAAAATCAAAAGGAAATATTTATTATCATACTTTTATAGAAATTTTTAATCCCAACCCTGCAAAAGCAGCAGAATTCTTCCAAACAGGATTAATACTTGAAAAGGAGTTTAAGCAAATTGATCAAAAAAAATCAACCGTATCCATTGCACCGCATGCACCTTACACCATGTCAAAAGAACTTCTGTTACTCATTAATTCACATGCAAGGAACAACAAAAACTGTATCAGCATACATAATCAGGAAAGTGAAGGTGAAAATCAGCTATTTCTTTCAAATTCAGGGAATCTCTTTACTATGTTTAAAGAATTAGGGTTTGATACCTCTTTTTTTCCAAAGACAAATCTGAACGCTTTGCAATCTACCCTTCCTCATCTCCTGGGCGCCAAAAAAGTGTTACTTGTACACAATACATTTACTACGGAAGAAGATATTCTTTGGGCAAAATCATTGATTAAAGGTTCCAGTAAACACACCGAAATTTTTTGGTGTACTTGTCCGAATGCCAACTTGTACATCGAAAACAAATTACCGGATTACCAACATTTTATTTCTACCCACAGTAAGGTTACAATTGGTACAGATAGCCTTGCATCAAATTGGGGACTATCGGTTTTGGATGAACTAAAAACCATAAGCAATTATTATCCGGAAATTTCTATCCAGACATTACTAACCTGGGCTACTAAAAACGGTGCGGAATTTCTGGCATTAGACCAATTAGGAACAATTGAAAAGGGTAAAAAACCTGGCTTAAACCTATTGCGGAATGTGCACAACTTGCTTATTAATAAGGATACAAAGGTTGTTAAGCTGATTTAAAAAGATGTTGTGTTACTTCAATAGTGCCTCGGCAACAATCAGATCCTGCGGTGTTGTAATTTTGATGTTCTCTTTATTACCTTCGATCAAATGAATTTTTTCTCCATAGGCCTCCAAGACTGTTGCATCATCTGTAAATTCGGGCTGATATTCCTTTTTAAAAGCTTCTTTAATTAAGTCGGAATGAAAACATTGAGGTGTTTGAATAATAAAGAATGAAGACCGGTCAACCGCGCAATTTTCTTTTCCATTCACTCTTCTCAAGGAATCGGTAACCGGAATAGCCGGACTCGCATTACCAAATATTTCAGCCTCATCAAAAACTTTTTTAATTGTTTCTTCACTCACTAATGGCCGCGCAGCATCATGAATTCCTACTACGGCAGCAGCAGGCACTAATAAAAGACCGTTTTTTACGGATGCATATCGTGTATCTCCACCATCAGCAAGCTGATGTTCTGTTTTAAAATTGTGTTTGCCACACAGTTGTTTCCATTCGTCCTGGAGATCTTTAGCCAATACAACAATAATTTGAATCCTGCTTAAAGAAGTGGCAAATTTAGTAATGGTATGCATAAGAATGGGCCTTCCCTGCAATTCTATAAATTGCTTGGGAGTAGCACTTTTCATGCGGCTTCCACTGCCACCGGCAACAATAATTATGTATTTTTTCACAGGTTAAAAAAATCCCTCTCCTTTGCGGGGAGAGGGAAAAGGCGCGGGTAGGATAAACTGTTTAACCTGTG